>NZ_LSSO01000031.1:0-12491 GCF_001645205.1 Brevibacillus sp. SKDU10
TTTATGTAGGGGAAGAGTTGTATAAACAAAGGAAAAAAACTAGAGGAACTGGAGGCGATAAAGTAGGACATAAAGGAGATGTATGGAAATTGAATGATAGAAAAGGAAATAGAATTGCTTCTTTGACGAAAGAGGGGAAAATTGTTGGACAGTAAGAGTTTTGTAACGTTCCAAGACTACATTTCATATTATGCCATTGACATGGATTATCTAAAACAGGGTTGTGATGAACCTGAAGATTGGGATACGGATATTCTATTTGTTGATATGTGGGGTAAGTTTGATATTCAATATACGAATAAAATGTATAGAATCAACCGATTCCCTACATTAATTCAAAATTGGGATAAATATAATTGAACTGCACCCCAATTGTTAGACACACCCAACAGTTGGAGGTGCAGTTTTCTCTATGGATAAATTTACATAATGCTTATTATCAGGACTTAATAAAGCCCGTCTATGGTGCCTCTTTGTTTGCACTCTCTTCATTTTCCTCGTTCAGTTGATAAAATGATAGAATAGGTATAGGTAGAGGAACAATTGGAAGAAGATGAATTCCGTTTTATTGCAGTTGATAGAGATAATAATATCGTTGGCATGATTGAAACATTTGATTGTGATCGGAAAAATGCTACCTTCGAATTATTTGGCGATATTTGAACCATATAGAGGCAAAGGGTTGGTTCTATTAATCCAGAAATTGTCTTAGCGTGGGTTTTCTGCTAGGAACCCATATATAATTATTTTCTACTTTGCCCCGGTTGTAAGAACATTGGTACTACCCCTTGTAACTCATCAGACAATGAAACAGGCATACAAAAACCGCCATTCTTTGTTATAATTCTACAGAAAGAACAGGGTATTTTTTTCGTTTTATGGGTACGATTTTTCTTT
The DNA here is from genome assembly GCF_001645205.1 of Brevibacillus sp. SKDU10. Lineage (NCBI taxonomy): Bacteria > Bacillati > Bacillota > Bacilli > Caryophanales > Paenibacillaceae > Brevibacillus > Brevibacillus sp. SKDU10. The sequence goes on from NZ_LSSO01000031.1 coordinate 898, forward strand.
ACTAATGGGACACTACCCCTAAATGTTTGTCATGATTCATGTTTGGATGAATGTTACTTTTGTTTAATAGGCAGAGCATGATAGCCAAAAGCCAAATCGAGCAGGGCGCTCGCTTCTTGACGCAGCAATAAATCCTTTGGACGGAAGGTAAAGGAGCCGTCAGGGTTGATGGTGGTGTCCGGATCTACGATTCCTTGTGAGGCAAGTGCTTGAATGGATTGCACCGCCCAAGCATCCGCAGCATCAAGCAATGTTACTTGATTGGCTTGGTCAGGTTGAATCTGCTTCAAGTTTTGAATCATGGTTGCTGCGACCTGTCTGGTAATCGGAGTCGCACGGTCATATCCTGGTATACCCTCTATAAATTGTTTCTTGGCCATTTTGGCGTCGTCTGGGAAATTGCTCCATCCATGTGCAAGCAACAAGGCATCAGCAAATTCTCCTTGTGTCATGGTGCCCATCGGATCAAATAGATTGCCTGCTTTTGCATTCATGATATCTAAAGAATAAAGATTGTCGATGTGTCTTCTATAGGTACTCTTTTGCGGGACGTCAGCAAAAGGCGGTTTGATATTGATTTTCTGGGAATGAGCGATAAAGTTTACGTCTTTAGGATTGGTGTAATAAAAATACGCGATTTCTCCAGCCATGTTTTTTTTGAAAGCAACCTTATTTCCTACCGAATCCTCAAACAACAACGGATGAATCATTTTGAGGACTTGTTTGCCAGTTTTTTTATCTTCCATGACCAACGCCCCATTCTCATAGGTAAAGTGGGTACGAGTCGTAAATAAACGTGTGTTTTGGTACAAGCCCAAGTATTTTTGAGCTTCTTTTTCCTCTAACGGGAGATAAATTGGTTTCTCCACCTTGTGAGCAGGGAAATAGTGATCCATGAACGCATCGTACACCTCTAGACTCATCATGGAATCATTATTGTAAGACATGAAAAATGCGGTTTTCTGTTCAGGCACCAAAACCATCAATGAAGAATGTCCTGGCATGTTTCCGCCTTTTAATACCACGTGTTGACCGTTGGCAAGGTCGTTGAAATACGTCTCAAATCCAACTGTCGCAATAGGAATCGTCTTATCTGCGAAAACCTGGTAGGTATGCATCATATCCATGCTTTTTTTACTTACGATTTCTTTACCTCCAACCTTTCCGTTCTGCAGCTGCATAATCATGTATTTTGACATGTCTTCTCCACTGGACAAAATACTTCCATGTGGTGCATCCGTTAGACCGTGCCCACTTGTTGGAATAGGATCGCCAGCGGGACCGTAATGTGTAGCCATTCTCTTGAGAAGGTCAGGCGTAAAGCGTACACTTGTAGACTTCATGCCTAATGGTTTAAAAATATTCTTTTCCATATATCGTGAGAAAGATGTGCCCGTAACGTTCTCCACTGCATATCCTGCGAGTGCAAATGCGAAATTGTCATACGTATAAGCCTCACCGGGCGGCCGTACCACCGTCGGCATATGATTAGAGAAAAACTCCTGCATTGATATATCTTGATTAATGTATTCAGGTCCGGTTATCGTGGTGATATCGGGAAAATCTACGCCGCTGGTATAGGTCAGCATATCAAACAGGGTAAGGGGTTTTCCTGTCTTATTGGCTATTTTCAATCCACCGAGATATTGTTGTACATCTTGATCTAGTTTAAGCTTTCCTTTATCGACTTGCTGCATCACGGCCAAGGCGGTAAACGTTTTCGAGACTGAAGCGATTTGGAAGACCGTGTCCTTGTTGACGGGAATCTTCTTTTCTTTATCTGCATAACCGTACCCTTTATTGACGACGACCTTTCCATCATGGACGACGACAAAACTTGAACCGTTCACATTGTACTTCTTCATTTTTTCCGTAAATAACGGATCAGCAAAAGATTCTACTTCTTTTGCGCTATTGAGAGCTTTCGTCATTTGGATATCGGTCGTGGATGTCGATAGTTTTGATTCTCCAACTTCTAATGATTGTTGGGAACACGCAGAAATCATGCTAGTAGAAATGAGCAGAAGTGCGAGGCTTAATTTATTCATTGCTTTTTTCATTTTCGAACTCTCCTTTGTTTGACTGAAATTTTCTTGTCAGCACAACGAGTTGTCAGCTCGTCAGTGTATGAACCGAGTCTAGCAAGCGGCAAGTCATAGCAGCTAGTGACCTTTCGTCATCTTCATATATCACATAAAAATAGAGCGTAGTACGGCTGGTTTTATAGTCATAAGCTGCAAATCATGACACTTAGACACTACCGTATGTGACAGACAAAAAGGTAGAATCGAAGGGCGGCTCATAACGTATTAGCAAAGAAAAGAAAGAGGAGGAGAGAATCGAATGACGAAAGAATCAGCTCAAAAAAGCTTGCAAGATTTCTATTTTTTGTTGTTTACCTTCGGCTTGGGTTTGTTTTACATTTGCTTCTATTTGGCCAGCATTACCTTTGCGTTGATGATGACGGTTATCTTCGTAGGTATTCCCTTGTTGGCGAGTGTGTTGCGAACAACTCATACGTTTGTCCAGTATGAACGCATTCAGACGAAGGTTTATACGGATATATCGAAAGAGCCAATCTTGCCAAGGACAAAGGATGGAGGGGATAAATGGATTGAAGCCAGAGAAGCAATTCTTAGTAGTAGCAATTGGAGGGCCATTTTTTGGCTTATGCAGAAAATTTTTATTAGGGTAATTAGTCTTATATGTGCCGTTATATTCTACGTAGTTCCACTCGCATTTATTGTTATACCGTTACTTTTTCAATATCTTGAGATATACATATTGGGAATCGCTGTGAATTCATGGGAGAAGGCTATATATGTCATGATCGCTGGGTGTATTATCGCCTGGATTGGAAACAGCTGTGTTCAAATAGTTGGAATATATACGCGTTTCATGTTCAAAGCTATTAAGGGGTGAAAATTTGTTTGCGACCTTGAAACAATGGTTCTGGTATGACTGGGTGTTGCTTTGTATACGTTTTGTCATCTGGCTCTCATTGATGTTAACTACTATCCAACACCAAGACCATTTGACTGTGCCCCTTTGGATTATCATTCTCTGGGAAGTCATCTCATTTTCAGTACCTTGGATTTGTTTAATGTTCAGTTATCGCTATTATCTGATTACTGAAATGGTTTTGTTTGGCGGAGTGTGCTTCTACTTAACCTTATTATTTCCGGCGGCGTATCTTGCTTTTTTAATGCCGACTTTCATGATTGCGGCAAATAGTGCCCATAAATCATACCGTTGGTCGGGTTCTATCACAATTGTTTTGTTTCCGTTGCTCATTGCAATATTTTCCTCCGGGATAGATCTATGGGTGATTATCCTACAAATCGGTCTGGCTTTTGCGATGGGATTTTCCTTTCATTTACTAGTTTTAAATTACCGCCAAAATGAAATTATTCGCAATCAGAAGCTTGTATTGGAACAGTACCTATCTCAGATTGGGCGGATTACTTTACTGGAGGAGCGCGATAGACTCTCTAAAGATTTACATAATACGATGGGGCATACCTATACCTCGATCATTATGGGGATGGAAATGTTGCGTACGGAATTAGCAACAAAAGATGGAGAGCAAAAACTCGACTCATTATTGCAATTGGCCCGTAACAGTATGGAGGGAGTGAGAGCGTATTTGCATGAAATAGATTCACCACAAGAATCGCTTCCCTTGACTGTTACTTTGCAACAAGTAGCAGAGGAGTTCCAGAAACATGCAAAAGTAAATGTACGCATTCGAATCATAGGGGAAGAGTACATGGTCTCCAAACAAGCAAAAATGACGTTGTATCGGAGCTTGCAGGAATCGCTGACTAATGCCGTGCGCCACGGACAATCCACCGAAATCATTGTGTCACTACATTTTGAGCCAGAGCAGACGAGATTGGATGTGCAGGATAATGGCTCCGGAGTGGAGGGGTGGAAGGATGGCTTCGGATTAACTACGATGAAAGAACGTGCAACACAGTTACAAGGGAGAGTTACTATATACTCCGAGAAAGGCGAAGGGACGCTTATCTCATGTGTGTTACCCAGACTAGCACAATTGTCCGATGAACGAATCCGCTTGTGTATCGTCGATAATCATTCGTTTATTCGAGAAAGTCTACATACAATCTTGGATGGACAGGAGGACTTGCAGGTAGTGGGGATGGCTGAGGATGGAGAACAGGCTGTAGAATTGTGCGGAAGCCTGAATCCAGATTTGGTAGTAATGGATTTGGAGATGCCCAATCAGGATGGGATTCGTGCGATCAAAATAATCAAGGAAAAATGGCCTAACATTCGCGTCCTCATCCTATCAACGTTTCAGGATACAGAAAGGGCGAAGGAAATCATGCGAAGCGGTGCTGACGGCTATTTGCTAAAATCTATAGAGACGCGTGAACTGGCTGAAATGATTCGCCTCGTCTATAGGGGAGGCACGATAATTGACCAAGATTTGTTCCGTAGAATGTGGGACGGAAATAATAAGGCAGAGTCAGTCGGATCGAAGTCAGGTGGAAAAAAGTATGGCTTAACGAAACGCGAACTAGACGTTTTGAATCTTTTATCTCAAGGAATCCGTTATAAAACAATTGCTTCGAAACTTTACTTATCAAACGGCACAGTAAGAAATTACGCCTCCACTCTCTATGACAAGCTGGGAGTCAACAATCGAGAAGAAGCCGTGCAAAAAGCAAGAGATACAGGATTACTTTCGTAAGGGGGAGTGCTGTGTCTATCAGGGGTGCGTGATTGATTTCATGTTTGCTCTCTCCACCTACAGAGTCAGGAACGATTTTTTTACTTGATTGCTCATATTTGAATTCAACAGCAAGGCCTTCCTTACAGCCTTATACGTATGGCAGCCCGTGATTGACGTTTAAATTATGAGCCTGCGTCATTTCCAGTAAGATTGGTACAATTGTTTCACATAAAATGACAAAAATCTACCTACTTAAGCCCTTTATGAATTGGTATACAAGTGTACACAGTCCGCTATTCAAAAAGAAAATAGATAGAGAATGAAAATGTAAAATGTATCCAAAGACTCTTGCGAAATATATATTAATCAGAATAATTCGGTTAGTTCCTGGATACCCATGACTTTCTGCTTAAATATTAACAACTTATATATCATTTACGAAATCAATTGTTAAGATTACGTTTGTATATCATACTAATTTTGACAATGGAGGCATCTAGGTGAAATCGAAAAGCATTTATTCCGTCATTCTTGTATTACTTATTGCCGTTTTTACCACTTCTGTCTATGCAGCAGAGAATCTAAAGTGGGTGAAAGGGGGGACAACCGTTCATGTAGGAGATCGTTTAGCTACTTTTAAAGTCCCTGATCAGCTCGCTTATTTGAACAAAGAAGATACAATCATGATCCAAAAACAATTCGGGAACTCTACATCGTCACGTGAAATTGCAAGTGTATATCCTACTTCGGATCAGGAAAATTGGTTCGTATTAATGGAATATGATGAAGTAGGACACATCATGGATGATGAGCAAAACAATATTGATAAAGATGCAATTCTGAAGAGTTATAAAGAGGGAACAGAAGAGCATAACAAAGAACGTAAGCCAGAAGAACAAATTCATGTAGTAGGCTGGGATGTGCCCCCTTCCTATGATGCAAAAACGCATACCCTGCAATGGTCAATGCTTGTCGAGGATAATAACAAAAATCCAATTATCAACTACAATTTGCAAATGTTGACAAGAAAAGGATATGTTTCGTTTATTCTTGTATCTGATCCAGCAACGCTAGCGAAGGATAAAAAGACCTTAACGGAGCAAATTGTGCCTCAGTTCAAGTTGGTAGAAGGAAATCGATACGACGATTATGATGCGTCTACAGATAAGCTAGCTGACTATGGCTTGACAGGACTTGTTCTAGGTGGTTTAGGCTTAGCTGTCGCTAAAAAAGTAGGTTTTCTTGCACTTATTTTAGTATTTTTGAAAAAAGCATGGATTGTTGTGGTTCTCGTATTAGGCGGTATCTTTAAAATGGTCATGAACATCTTCAAAAAGAAAAAGAACCATGGGGAAACATCCGGTGATATGGATACGGCGACTAATCCTACCTCTTCAATTGAGCAAGCTCCAGTAGTAGAATCAACTGAATCATCGGCTCCTTCTAATCAAACTGATTCGACATCTGCTTCAAACGATAATTCCAAAACGTTATAAATAGTAGAACCATCTTGGGTAACCGAGGTGGTTTTTAATTTCTTATAAGAACCGTATGTAAGTAGTAGAAAGAAGTAGAAATAAATAGTAGTCCAAATATAATAAACAGGTGTTAATTTACTAGGTTTTCGGTACGGAATCGATAGTAAGCAAAGCATAAGATTGATCCACTGCTTTATCTTTTCATAGATAATGAATACCGATCTGTCCTATGGTAAAAATACTCATGCATGTTGCTTTGCTAAAAGGTGAAAAACGTTAAATAAATGCATATTTTGCGACGAATGGAGGAGGAAAGCATGGTCGAAAATCAATATACGGGTATTGTAGAAGACGGAGAGCTTTACGTTAATCAGGGAGAACAACATCATTGTCATTGCGTACGATTAACTAGAATACCTGTACAAGCTGGACAATCTCCAGAAAGTGCCCAAATTGACCTGTCCAGCTACGAAGGACAAACGATTACGGTTCGTGGAAAAGAAAATGGTTGCTGGATTTTCTCTGCTGAGATTATGCAGTGAGTAGAAGTATAACTGCTTACAATTGAATCTATGCAAGCATGTGGTGCTTCCGGTGGTTGACTGGGGGACTTATTTTTGGCTAATTTGTCCCCAAAATAAATACGGCAGCTTGTTCAAAAAAATAAAAGAATAAGTAGAAAGCAAGAAGGAGAATCTATTGATGAAAAAAATGAGCTGTTAAGGAGGGGCGACAGGATGCCGTGGAATAACATCTGGCAAGCTGATATGGCTAACAATGGTTTACTACCGTTAATCAAAAATGTAAGTGAGGATCAAAAGAATGATTCTAAAGGATATGTCATTATAGATTTAAATCCCCGTTTAGGATGTAATAACCCCAATCATGAACCTAGCGAGAATCGAGAAGTAAATGTTCTTACTAATGTTGTTATTCCTTCCCATAAAAAGAAATCCTATGAATTATATGAAAAACTGACTGATAATTATAATATGAAGCTTGGAGAAGAAGAACAATTCGATCCCATCGAACTTGATGAAATCAACACATTTTTACAATACGTAATCAGCACAGAACCTATGCAAATAGCAAGAGAACATGTGATGAATCATAACGGCAATCATACTATTTCATCTGATGCTGAATGGATAAAATTATTGTATGATATATGGTTTGAACCCCGTCGAAGAGGCACTACCTCTGCTTTTGAGCATATTTTTCTTGGTGAGGAAGGATTAAAGGATGGGGAAATAATCTTAGATGGACATCATTTTTGGTATCATTACTATCTAAAAGATGGCCCCTTTGAAATCACACATCAGGAAGATGTCATTTACTTCCTTACACATTTTGAGCTGCAACGATCAGAAAGAAGTAGGCTGGGTGAGGTTATTACTATTACTTATAAATATGTAGAAGATACTCCAGAAAATGATGGACGAGTTTTATTCAAAAGAACAGGGGGATTCTTTGTAGGATTGAGCCCAGAAGGATTATTAGCGATGGGTACAGTCGCCTATATCAATGGAGAAGAAGAGCAAATGATCACCATTAACGATGAAACATATAAACTAATCACGGCTATAAAAACAGAAGAAGGTATTACTTTCCTGCGAACCTTCTATCCTAAGCTTCAAAATACGATTAGAGTTAGCTGTTAGTTCCATCAACCTTATCGCTAAAGAAACGTTCCATACTTCTATCAAATGACCAGCCTTCTTTGTTCTCATTATATGAGAATGCAGGGGCCTTTTTTTATGTTAAAAAGAAAAAAGTAAGGAATTCGATACGAAACTTGTATTACATAAAGAGATGGAAGTTACTATGGTTAAGAAGGCGCTTCCCTCCAAAATTTATTGGATGGATTAGGCATAGCCCGTCAAGCCTGTATGATACGTATGGAACAAAAAGAGATCTCTTTATTTCAGCGGTGAAACATTACACGAATGTGAAAACTGCAACCGTCATTTCCTATTTGGAATGCCCAGGTCTGGTGAAGGAAATCATCGCAGAAATCTTTCATGAAATTGTAGCTGTTCTGAAGGATGAAAAACGCTGCAAGGAATGTTTCATTATGCTTAGTGCCATTGATCAAGTCCCCATGATAGGAAAATTCCAGACTTTTTTAAGCGCGATATGGGAACGTTTAGAACAAGATTTTTATTAAGCGTTCGTTCGTGTCAAAGAACAAGGTGAACTAGGTAATTGTCCAGAAAACTTACTATCCCTTGCACGGTATTTGAAACATGCGCGATATTCATTAACCCCAAATTGCTAAATTAACCACCAACTACATAGGCTGCGAGGTACCGACTAGATTAAGTAAAAATTTCTTCCCATTTCCATTAGTCTTCTAAACGTTAAAGACCGACTTATTGCAAAAGATGGAGTAGCCGTTTATATGGAGCTAAATACTAGCAGAGCAGATTAATCAAGAACCTCCATTTCAATCTAGATTTGATTTTAATCATTCAGAAACTTTTTTAGCATGTTTTTTAACTTACATTTGTCATAGCTGATATATTGGTTAGCCATATTCCGGATCGGATCTCCAGCGTAGAACCTCTCATATAATTCATGCCGGGACCCTAGTGGACTCCCAATGATATCCCATGCCAACTTAAAGAGTTTTGTTTTTTGTTCAGCCGTAATATTAGTTCCTTTAAAATATTTTTTTAACAAATTAGATATCGGACTTTGAAGATCATCTATACGGGAAGGGATTTGTATGAATCCACCGGCACCAATGAGCTGTAAGATTTCGATTGCGCGTGGGTAATACTTAGCTCCTAGATTTCTTGCTGTTTCAATATATTTAAAATTAGGTAGATATGTTTTATGTTCATCAAAATCACCTTCTCTTTCGGAAGCCACTATGAGAGCTCTAATGGTTTCCACCTGCATAATGAGTTCTCCAAGCTTTTCTTGGACATGTAAATAGGATTCGGCACCAATCGCTTCGGCTATTTCACAAGCAATTGCTGTGACAAACTCTAACTTTATCAATAGTCGAACAATTGCTTGATGATAAGCTAAGCTATTGGATGCTGCATCTGATTTTAACTTCCATAGAGCCTCTGGGTTGTCATAAAGGAATACACGTTCCCAAGGCACAAATACATCATCAAAAATTAATAGTGCATCCATTTCATCGTATTTTGAGCTAATGGGGGCATTCCCTTGTTGTGAAAAATCAGTTGCAAACGACTCACGGCAAATCATATGCAAACCAGGAGAATTTGCTGCGACTGCGAGAAAGTGAGCTAAAGAACTCAATTCGCTTTTTAGCCTTGTTAACGGATAAATCAGTAGATCATGCGAGTAGGGTGATGCGGTTCCGATCATCTTGGCGCCACTTAAAAATATCCCATCAGCCGTTTTTTTTGTAACTCTTAATAACCCTAATTCATTTATATCTAATGAATGCTGGCTGGATCGATTAATTTGCGGGTCACGTTGAATAACACTTATGAAACGGTGTTGGTCTCTGGCTTCTTCATAGTAACTTGTTATTTTAGCGGGAAATTGAGGATCAAACATTTTATATGATTCACATGCTGAATACCATCCTGTTAATCGGGATCGAGCATAATCAGACAAGCGGCTCATCATCCCATCTGTAATGTGGCTCCATGTTTCAAAAGCAGTTCTTCTTTTTAAGATATCATCGTAAGACTTGGGTACTAAAAAAGCAGTATGAACCCATGTATTGGTTTTAGGACTTAGGTAGCCAACCAATTGCTGATGTGTAGGGTCATTGAACAAGTCATATAAATTAGAAATAGTGGCTAACGTACCGTGAAAGCTGTCATCTTTAGTGACATCAATTTGTTTTCCTTTTAACCAAACACTTCGTCCATCTTGTAAACTTTGTATGAAATGGTTTTTAAACTGATTCATAATAACCCCTTTCAACATGAACAAATGAGAAGCACAGCCAACCATATATTATATCTTATTAAGAAGAATGGATTTTTACGCCTTCATACTTCCCATAAATGAAAAGATGACTATGAATAGGAGTTCTTGCACAATGTGGATTAAAAGTCGAATTCATCATTTTATAGGCCTTCAGCTTGCAGACCCCCATACCTCCTGCTCTTTTATCTTCACGTTGCAGAACGCTACTGACTTAGCGTTTTTTTGTCTATTACCTATCCCTAAAATTGAAGGTTCATCAAAAGTAAATGAAGGAAAATTAGGGATACAGCAAGACAGCGTTGAAATAAGTTCAGATGCAATGAAAGCATACTCTTTAGCGTCTGGCTACGATCCAGAGGGCCCATGGCAGTAAATGAATGTTGCTGATTTTGGAATTACTTACCAAATTGATAAAAGAAGGGATGAAGGGATCATCCGTGTAAAGGTTGATTCTAACCTCCAAAAATTAATAAGAGACGATATCGATAACGTATATGACCTAGCTAAGAAACTAAGAAAAAAATATAAATCAGAAATGGGAGAGACGTTCGGGGCAGGTACTGGTTCTGTTGCAGCGGAAATTGTTTGTCACGCTGTTCCAGATAAAGCAGCAAGATTAGGCGAGAAAATTGTCGTCAACTATTCCAGGGGTTGGAAATGACATCATTCGGGCATTAAAAAGCTTTCGTTCACATACCGATATAGCAGATATAGGTGAAGACGATAGAGAACGTTTCTTTATGGATTATTTAGGTAGAAACTGGGATAATATTAATTACATATTTGGAGAAAAGAATCTTGCCATTAAGGAGGAAATAAAATGAAAAGAAAAAACGCACTGACCTCCTTTTGTATCGGATTACTGGTTGTAGGACTGATAACTGATCTTACACTCTATATTGGAATGTCCGATGGAATTAAACAGGGATTGAATGTGTGGAACGAGTTTATAAATAACTCAATCCTAGCAGTATGTATAGCGATAGCGGTAATTTTTTTAATTATGATGGCTTACATTAGAAGGAGTATAACCACTTCTTCGTCCTTGGCCTTTATTATAGTTTCATTAGCAGGGTTATTGTTGTTCATTAAAATGTATAACCAAGAAAACTATATGTTTATCGTACCAATCTGTATTTATCTTATTAACGTAATTTTGGGAGTCTTTTATCATATTAAAATGAAAAGGACTCTTGCCTGAATCACAATACAGCTTAAATTACGTTTCATTGCCTTATCTCATTTGGACTCTTAACCATTCAATAAGACACAAAAGTATTAGGGTGATACCTGCAAAGTTAATATTTTTCATTTTCTAGAACGCTAGTTACTAGCGTTCTTCAGCGTGCAGACCTCCATGCCTTTCGGTATTTTGTCTACACGCTGAAACAACAAATATTGTTGTTGAAGATTGATGATTCGTAAGAAATATATTATGATCCGGGTCCTGGTCAATATTATATGGGTGATATGAATGAAGGAGCAACGTATATACA
>NZ_LSSO01000032.1:0-5847 GCF_001645205.1 Brevibacillus sp. SKDU10
ATCTAAGTGTCAATTCATTCACCCCTTGAGGTTATCTATATGATCAGTCCCTTTTTGTAATAGCAGAGCATCGCGTGACATGTTTACTTTTATCGAATTCCCCTATTCATTCGATCCGGGCCGAGTGGTGACACTGGGCCGACTGGCGATACTGGGCCAACTGGTGCTACCGGAAGCTTTTCAAATTTCCAAGTTTCCGAGAATAATCCCAATACTAGTGGTAGCTCATCCATTGCATTAAGTAGCACCCCAACCACATTAAAAACAATCACTATCACAGGAAGTTCCGCTTCAAATCGCATCTGGTTAAATGGAGCAATAGGTTGGCAAAACGGAGCTAGTAATCCAATCATCCAATTACAAATAATGCGTGGTACAACAGTCATCTATAGCACTGGTGATCAAAGAACAGGAGCAAATTCGTTGGGTACCACAAGCATAAGTCATGTTGATTTAACCCCTGGAACCGGTAATGTTACGTACTCGATTACCGCCCATATTGTTGGTGGCGGTTCGGCAACAGTAATTGGGGGGATCACCTTTACTGGAGCTTTATTATAGTCATACGCGCTTTCAAGCAGCCACTCAATCCTGAGCGGCTGTTTGCCTTGCATGAAGGTAGAGATAATCTATCATGATGAAAGAGGAGAATTTTTTATGAAAACTGTTCGCGTCATATTTGATGAAAGGGGCAAAGTTGGTAGTAATCTAGAATATTTCATTGTTACTGGATCCCTTGAAGCTCCGCTTGTCTGTCTCTCAGACAAGAACGGTTCCCCATTTGTGCACGAAATCTATGCACGCCAAGGTAAGTACAAGCGGAGGAAAGGCGTACATGTAAGCATCCGTTTCGACTACGAAGCCTGTGGAACCTTGCTAGCAGTCAACTTCTTCCAACCAAATATGGAAGGGGATACTAGCACAATACCACTCAGGTTTAATGAAAATCTATTGATTTATTCATCATAGAGTAAGTACCCGCTCTATTCTATACAAGTATGTAAGCTTTTACTTATATTGAAGATATCTTCACGCAGTTTTACCATCAGGCTCCATACAAGCAAAAATCGCCGGTTTTACTACGTTAAATAGTAGAACCGGCCTTCCTTATAAAGGATGCTAAAAAAGATAACATTTTAAATGAGATAGGCTTATTTTACAGAGGTTGATTGACGGTAACAAGGTTTGTGCAAATGGAGCTATTAGTAAAAAGAATAAAGAGTTAATGGAATTAGCCATAAAGATACAACCAGATGTAATGAATGTATTTTTATACCACAATAAGGGTTGTCTAAAGGAATGATCCAACAAACAACAAACAGAAGTTTATTGAAGCCATTATATCTGATGTTGTAGCACGTTGCTACGACCTTCCTTAAATCTTGGAGGAGACCCTAAACATTTTAATGTAAAAGTGCTTGCAAATATGCATGGACTTCACAAGAAAAAATAAAGGCTTTTCATTTTTTCTCCTGTTTTGCTTTCAGTAAACTATAGAGAGCTATAAGATCTCCAATAAGAACAATTACAGCAGCTATTATCCCTAAATCCTCCGCTGAAAGGGAATCATCTGACTTTGAAGCCATTTGTTTCTTTCCCTCCACTGTCGCTTTTTATTTCAGTCTATTCCGCATGTAATAAGATTGCCATAAATCATCTGAAATATAGCAAAAACCATCTGTCTGCTTACTGGCGAATTTTTGTTGTTTTTTGTTTCCTACGGCAATTCATTTCTTATTAGTTCATTTGTAATCCTCAAAAACGATGGGCACTTTTCGTTTTTTATCCGTTTTACAGCGTATCAGTTCATGAATGATTTTCTATATATACATGACAATCTAAAGTAGAATTTTCCTGATATCCCTTTACCGGCTCCAAATCTCGTAGGAGGGGCTTCGTTGTTATTCTTTATCTTGCTAATTTAAGGCTAGGCTTCATACTTTTAGAGCCAATAATATTTCGATGAGATTCATCCATAAATTTGACTAATTTGTTAAATATTTGAATATACGGAGGTTTTGCGACACAGGAATAGAACCCCTACTATGTACGGATAAAATTTAAGGAGGATATTTGATTATGAAAATTTCAAAAAACAAATTAGTAACGGTAGTAACCACTCTTACATTAGGCTTTGGATTCACAATGGGGGTAACACCTGCTTTTGCGGATTCAAATCAGTCCTCTTTACAGCATTCCTCTATTTCTTCTATTGAGCAAGAAGAACAACAACCGTTCACTGGCTACGTTATTTCGATTGATGACATATACATGGTTGTAGCCAATACTTCTACAAAAGAAGAAGCACTTTCTTATCAAGATGATTGGTGGGAATTAGCTTCTCAAAGCAAAATTTTAAGAGTCCCTCTATCTGCTGGTGACCATTATGTTCTGGGTGAAAAGTTGAATGTATTTGCTAAAGCGTGGACTTTGTCAATTCCTCCAATAGCAATTGCACCTACGATTGAAAGAGTAGCCGATTAATATCATACTGTTGTCGTATCATTTTTGTAAGTTAGACAGTAAATGTATCCCTTTGATAGCGAAAGAAAAAAGCACCCACCTCGGGTGCTTTTTTTCTTTCTAATTTTTTTCAATTTTTTCTCGTTTACTAATGTTACCCCTACTGGTAATTCAAATGTAAAATCTTTTTCACTAAATGTAGGCTTGAAATTAACTTTAGTTACCGTATACTCATGGGTTTGTCTGTTATTATTCCAGTTTCCAGTAGACTTTAACTTAAAGCCCGTTTCTTTATCAATCCACCAGTCTTGATAGGATACATTGGATTTCCCGTTTCTTTCTAATTCCGTTTTTAAAGAAATATGATAGACTGGTCGATTAAGTAATGACTCTTCTACAACATGAACGGCCTTTTTCGTATCAGGAGAAGTATACTTTTTATTTATGATTCGGAAGTCCAAATCTTTTTTTACTTTATTGATTACATTATTTTCGGAATTTGATCCCTTTTGATAAAGGCTGGCTTCTTTATCTCCTGTTATATACTTTGTTGTCTTACCTGCTTTACTGACAGAATACTTTATTTGCCTATTCTCTCTTATTTCTATGCGCTCTTCACCCTTTATTGTATTATCCCAATGCTTTATATAACTAGTAGATTTCTGAAGCTTTCCGTTTTTGAGATCATGAGTAATGTCTGTTGCTTCAAAGTAAACAGAAATTGGCTTCTTTTGATCTAATTCTGCAATCACCTGATCAATATGTAAGGTTTGTTTTTCCTTACTAGCCTTATTATTCACGGCTTCTGCTAATACTGGAGAAAATGGGGCTGTGGTAGATAGCAGGAAAGCCATCATACATACTGCTGCTAATGCTTGCTTCTTTTTCATCGAAAATGTCATCCTCTCTTTTTCATTTTTTTCTGTCTATTCATTTGATCCAGCACCAAGAATTTTGTGACAACAAATCTTCAAGAATATGCTACACATATTTGTTTCTGATGAAAAAATTTTATTATTTGTATCCAATATTTCAATCTGTGTTATACTAATATCTGAATATTACAAAAAGCGGTGACATAATGAAAAAGTTTGTGACTATTGCGTTTGCTGCATTTTTAGTGTTCTCTATTTCTACTAGTTCATATGCAGCAGCTAAACCTATGTGCGGATACCCTCAAGGTTGTGAATTAATATTTTAATGATCCTCAGGCCTCTCATTAGAGAGGTCTTTTATTTTAGAGAGTGGAACGAAACTGTACGCTTGGCAATCTCCAAACATACCTCCAGCTTAAGAAACATATTCTGGATTATATAAAAGAGAAAGAACGATATGAAATAACAATAGGGAAGATCCACCTTTTACGATCAGTTCTACATCTGACGGATTAATCAATAATGTGTGTGTAAAGGGAAGGAAATATTTGCAAGCTTGTACATCACGCCCAGATTGGGCGATCATACCGAGGCATCTTTGGCATAAAGGGATTTGATAATGGCCCAGCCAGCGTTGTGATAATCACGGAGAACCTTTTGCTTTTCCTCCTCTGTCATGGGGGTAGGAGCTACGATATTCACAATGGTTTGGCCATCTTGAATGGACATATCGTACTTCATGTAATGATCCCTCCTCGCTTTATCTATATGAGGTGATGGCAATGGGACAATCCTGATTTTATTGCTTAATTCAGACACACCAATATAGGATTTTTTACAAATGATTTCTACTCATTTTGCTTAAGCCCATGGATTTCATTGATCATAGGCATGATCTTGCTTTTTGGGAGGTATCGTATGAAACGCATCGCTATTTATCTACGCAAATCCCGAGCGGACCTCGAAGCAGAATCTCGTGGTGAAGGGGAAACCCTTGCAAAACACAAAAAAGCCTTGCTGAAGGTAGCAAAGCAGTTACAACTAAATATCGTCAGAATTCGTGAGGAAATCGTCTCTGGAGAAAGTCTCCTCTACCGCCCAGAAATGCAAGAGCTTTTAAAAGAAGTTCAAGCACATGAATATGATGCTGTACTGGTGATGGATATGGATCGTCTAGGACGCGGTAATATGCAGGAGCAAGGCCTGATTCTTGAAACATTCCGCCAATCTCAAACCAAAATCATTACCCCCCGAAAAATCTATGACCTAGAGGATGAGTGGGACGAAGAGTACAGCGAATTCGAAGCATTTATGGCTCGAAAAGAGCTAAAAATCATCAATCGTCGGCTACAGGGCGGACGCATTCGGTCCATTGAAGACGGCAATTACATAGGCACTCGCCCACCATATGGATATTTAATTGAAAAGAAGGGAAAAGAACGATACCTCATTCCCCATCCCGAACAAGCACCTGTTGTGAAAATGATCTTCGAATGGTATGCGCATGATGACTATCAAAAACGACTTGGAACAAGTCATATCGCTAATCAATTAAACAAGCTTGGGTACAGAACTTATACAGAAAAACCATGGACGGCCCCATCCGTCCTAGTCATATTAAAAAACGCTGTCTACATCGGGCGCGTACAGTGGAAAAAAACACACTACAAGAAATCCACGGATGTAACAAAAAAGAGCGAAAAAAAACTTCGACCTCCTGAAGAATGGATTGATGCAAAGGGAAAGCATGCACCTTTGGTTTCGGAAGCGTTATTTTATAAAGCGCAAGAAATCTTACAGAAGAAATACCATGTTCCTTATCAATTGGTAAATAGCATTACGAACCCATTCGCTGGTGTTATCAAATGTGATCTATGCGGATCATCTATGGTTTACCGCCCATATGGTGATAATCCGCCACATTTGAAATGCTATAACCAGCGTTGTAACAATAAAAGTAGCCGCTTTGATTATGTAGAAAACGCCATCATAAAAAATTTGAAGAAATGGCTAAAACAATATAAAGCCAATTGGGATGCATATAAAGAGCCCGAAGCAAGTACCAGCTCTATCAAACTGAAGGAATTTGCTGTAAAAAGTCTCACACGTGAAAGAAAGGAATTAGAAAATCAAAAGTCTAAATTACATGACCTTTTGGAACGCGGAATCTATGACGAAAAAACATATGTAGACAGATCACACCGCATAACATCACGCATGAACGCTACAAAAGCAGCTATTATCCAAGCACAAGAAGAATTACGTCTGGAACTACAAAAAGAAAAAGCGCAGCATGACATGATTCCTAGGGTTGAAACAGTAATAGATTTATATGAAAAAACAAATGACCCTGCTAAAAAGAATCATCTGATAAAATCAGTCCTCGATAAAGTGATCTATCGGAAGGAAAAGCATCAACGAAACGACCAGTTTGAGATAACCCTGTATCCTAAATTACCTCAATAAAAAATTGACACTCAGATGGATAACATCTAAGTGTCAATTCATT
>NZ_LSSO01000033.1:0-1988 GCF_001645205.1 Brevibacillus sp. SKDU10
GCAGCGATTAATCATTTTGTCTTACAAGCAGAAACAGACCGTCTGTATAAAGGGGAATGGGTCGACTACTTCCCAATCACCCTGTATGACATTGACGGTGATGGAACAATGGAAATTCTGACGTATGGTAACGCAGATGAAGTTGCAGATGTAGAAGAAGATAAAATTCCAGAAACACCGGAAGAAAAAAAGGCAACTGCCGAAAAGCTTCTCTATTTAAAAGATGAGCCTCTTTCGCTTTATGTTTTAAAATGGAAAGACGGCAAGCTTGTGCGGTTAAAGCAAGATCAGTTTACGCCACAGCAGTGGAAAAATGCTTTGGCACAAATGCCAACGGACTACCCTGGTTTCCCATATTACGCGCAAACGGAGAAGCAATTAGTTCCTACCGTACAGCGTCAAAGCTACACAGAAGCAATGATGCAGTCCGGTACAGCGCCATTCCGCGCTTTATTGCTGGATCTGGCACAGGTAGATAAAAAGCTGACTGACCAAGATGGTTATACGTATAAAACCAATCAATTTAATAAGCTAACCAAATTCCATGAAGTGGAAATTAAAAATGGATTTTTAACTGGCTCCTATGGTCAAATCTCCTTCCAGTACAAGACTCGTGGTACCAAGATTTTAGACACGATGCGCCTTCCTGATGGACAAGAAGGACTTCTGGTATTGGACGAAGACCTAGCTGTTATTACCGTTAAACCTGATGCGACTGTGGAAGAAAGCTACCGCTTAAATCGCAAATCCCTAAAGGGTGGACTTGCAATGAGCGATATTATGGTAGCGGACATCGACCATGATAATCAGGACGAGCTGTTGATTGGCGGCGTTCCTTCGTATATCCTACGTCCAACCGCGGACGGTAAATGGGATATGCTATTTGCAAGTAGCGAAAAAGACACAAGCTTCCGCTTAACCAATTATGCAAGCATTGGTAAAAACGAACATGCAGAGCTGATTGCCCAAGCAAAAAGCTGGGTGAGTAGCTTTGATCGTCGTTATCTCTCCGGCTTTGACTATACACAGGATGGGCTGAAGCAAAATTGGAAGATTTATTTACCATTAATTAAAATGCAAGTTGGAGACATTGACGGAGACCAGGAGAACGAGCTGGTTGCTACGATGTACGATAATCATCGTATTCTAGTATTCAAACGCCATCAGATCCCTGTCTTCCCAATCGCTGTCGGCATCACCATAGCACTGTTTGCTTTTGGTATCGTGAGGAGGGTTCGTTATGCTTCAAAATAAGGGAAAATGGTTGCTGGCGAGCATAACTGCGCTCACTCTCCTCTCCGGTTGTACGTATGAATCTGCTCCAAAGGAGTTTGTAAAGCTTGAAGATACGGCTCCTGCCGGCATTACCCCTGCTGAAAATCCTGCTGCCGTTTTACGTGCTGCTTTGGAAAAGGAAAAATCTTCCTTCGAGATGATGAAAAATGGTGTCAAAACAGAGGTCGATCCTAGTAAATACTGGTTTAGCGGCTACGTGAAAAATCGGATGATGTCACGTGAGACCACAAGTATGTTTGATGGTATCGTGGAAGGCCCAGATGCTTATCAGGTGACTGGTCGCATCGCTCGTCAGGAATTTGTTTACTACCGTAAGGGTGACGAACGCTATATTTTCAAAGGCGGCAACTGGATCACAGCACGCGAGGAACCAATTCCTATCGATGTATTTCGTGGTTATGAAGCCTGGTTACCTTTCTTAGACAAAGCAGTGCAGATGCCTGATGAAAAGGTGATTAGCACAGAGACTATTCCGTATCAGATCAAAATTACGGGTAAGGAATGGGTAGAGAAGGCTGATAGCGATCTTTTTGCAGCCTTTAAGGAGCAATTACAGGATCGTCCTGATATCAATGAGATTCTGGCTAACACCACCATTAAGATGACTGTCGGCATTGGGAAGGATGATGGTTTGATTCATAGCTATCAAACCTGGATCATCCTGCCGATCCCAGGTGGTGGTTACATGGATC
>NZ_LSSO01000034.1:0-5357 GCF_001645205.1 Brevibacillus sp. SKDU10
CTGGAAATGATGCGAGAGGCAGGAATTCGGCTACCGGCTCCGATCGGACAGACCGTCGGACTTGTTGGCGGTATAATTATCGGGCAGACAGCCGTACAGGCGGGAATTGTCAGCAATATCATGGTTATCGTCGTTGCCTCTACGGCAATTGCATCCTTCATCATGCCTAATTATGATATGGGAACTGCGATTCGCTTCCTGCGTTTTCCGATGATGCTGATTGCTTTTTTATATGGCTTTATTGGCATTGTATGCGGCGGCATGCTTCTTGTCTCTCATTTGACCTCGCTAACATCACTTGGAGTCTCATATGGCACTCCGTTAGCTCCTATCCGTTTTACCGATCTGAAGGATACATTCGTACGCTTTCCATTGTGGTTGATGAGAACACGTCCAGCTGGATCTCGCCCTAAACAGCTTCGGCGGCAAGGTAACAATAAGCCGGGAGGAGGCAATTCATCTTGAGTGGACATAGCAAATACCGTATCAGTTTTATGCAGTACACCTTGTTGATTCATGGTATTCAAGTGGCAACCAGCGTCCTGTCCCTGCCACGTCAGCTTGCGGAGATAGCCTCGACCGATGGCTGGATTGCGCTAGTGCTGTCTTGGCTGATTAATTTGGTATTTAGCGTCATTATGGTTGCTGTAATGGCGCAATACCCGGAAGATACTTTTTTTCAATTATTGGAACGTCTCTTTGGAAAAATCATCAGCAAGCTGCTTATTGCGTTGGTTACTTTACATTTCACATTTTCGGCATGGTCTACATTTATCTCAACTATGCTGTATACAAGGGCATGGTTCTTGACCATGACGTCGATTCCGTTTATTATGCTACTGCTCGTTATTCCTGCGTACATAACAGCGAGGAAGCATATTCTTGCTATCGCTAGATATTGTGAGGTTGTGTTCTTCCTAACAATATGGATGGCTCCTGTATTGCTGATACCACTGCGTGAGGGATATTTCATTCATCTGCTTCCTGTTATCAAGGAAGGCTGGGAACCCATCCTGCAGGCAATGCCGACAACGACGAAAGCCTATCTTGGATTTGAAATTTTATTCATCATCTATCCGTATCTTCGCCGCAAAGATCTGGCAGTCCATGGTATCGTGCTGGGCAATACCTTGACTATGCTTATTTATGTGTTCAGTACACTTGTTTGCTTTATTTTTTTCAGTCCAGAGGAGATTCTGGATTACAATCAACCTGTTTTGAACCTGTTGAAGCTCATCGAATTCCGCTTCTTGGAGAGGTTTGACATCGTTTTCCTAGCTTTGTATCTATTTGTTATCTCGACCTCGCTGATTCCATTTATCTATGGCGCCTCCGTCAGCGGAGCAAGTCTATTCGGCACAAAAAACCACGGCCCGTATGCACTGGCAATCTGCATCGGAACAGTCTTGATTGCTTCGTGGCTGAAGCCCTCTTGGTTTGAATCGTTACGCTGGAATCAATGGGTAAGCTATGTTGGCTTGATCGTTTCTTATCTCTTGCCCGTTTTACTATATCTATCCATTAAGGTTTACCAGAAGAGGCCACCGAGGGAGGCGAGTCGTTGATGCGCCGGTTATTGACAATCGCAATTATGCTTATCGCGCTTTTTCCAATCTCTGGTTGTAGCTATACAACGATTGAGAATATGACTCTAACGCTGCTTATCGGGATTGATCTGGATCATGACGGAAATTTGGTGTTCGGGATCTCTAGTCCGGTCTTCTCGAAGGAGGCGAAAGATAAGGAAGAAGAGTTCGAGGTCCGTGCAACAACCTTGCGGCATTCACGCGAAGGCTTCGATAAGCGGGCTTTGGGCTTGACTACGGCAGGCAAGACACAGATCGTGATTATTGGAAAAAAACTCGCCAAGCAAAAGGATTGGTCAATACTACTTGATCCGTTCTATCGAGACCCCAAAAGCACGGCCACGGCCCGTGTTGTCTATTATGACGGTTCCATTGACGAAATAATGCGCTATACGCCTAAAGACAAGCCCCGTTTACCATTGTATTTGTCAAACCTTGTGGAGACAGGTCTGTTTCGAAATGAGACGACCAAAACCACCATACAGGAATTCCATCGTCAATTGAAGGACGGTGGCATTACACCAAGCATTACGGCACTTCGCAAGGAACAGGAGCTTGTCTTGGCCGGTACGGCGTTATTGGACAAAGCTTCCCGCTTCAAAATGTTAGTTGATTCAGATGAAGGAAAGATGATTTATATCTTGCGCAAAAAAACAAGGGGAGAATTTCCTTTTACGTTACACCTGCCGAATGCTCCAGGACAAGACATTGATAAAGTGGACACGAAACGAATTAGCGTCAATCTCCACAGCATCAAGACAACAACGCAAGCTCGATATGAAAGGGACCGCTTCATATTTGATGTGAATGTTCATTCCACTGCTACTATTCCAGAGCGTCTATTCCCATTCAATGTGATGGAATCACCAGAGAGATTGGAAAAAATGATCGAAGAAAATCTGGAACAAAAATTCTCCAAAATGATTCGCAAACTACAAAAAGCCAAAATTGATCCAGTCGGATTCGGTATGTATGCACGAGCTTATACCTACCCCCAATGGAAAAAGGTGAAAGAGAATTGGCTGGACAACTTCCAGAAATCGAGAGTAAATATTAAGGTGAAGGTAAAAATCACCGGTATGGGGTCTGTCAAATGAGCAACTCTAGATTATATAGTCGTACTGTAGATGATTCGCTTGGATACTATTACGGGGCCGTATGTAATGGCAGGGGGATAAACGGGAATTTGCTCCTATAAGTTGGAGTGGAACAATAAACCGCTGAGCTAATCAATGTCTATGAAAATGGATTAACTCAGACTAGCTACTATAAAGAAAAGAAGCTCTTTTTTTGAAGAGGGCTTCTTTTTTTATCCTTGTAAGTGAGTAGCTAGGGTGGTTGTCTATTGAAATAAGATAGATACGTTATGGATTGTTTTAGCACCACCTGTCATGAACAGAAAGAGTAACAATCAAGACGATTGACGATTGCAGCGCTACTAAATTTTATATTATTCTAAATTTTATTTCACTAACAGTTAACTAATGTATGAAACATTTTTACAAAAATGAAAAAATTAGTCTCAGTAGTTTGCCTGTCTGTTTTTACACTTTGCTTCCCCATTGCATCACTTGCTGCACCTATCGAAATTCATGCAAAAATGGCAGCCTTTCCTGAAAAAAATTGGTATTTCATACAATGATGGGTATAAAAATACTGTCATCATAGAAACCGATTCAGAAGCGGATTCTGGCACTGATGCCAATATTAGTATCGCACTGTACGGAAATAAATATCGTACCGATTCTATAGCACTTCAAGGTAATTTCGAAGCGGGAGATAAGGAAACGTTTTATCTATTTACAGAGAAACCAATGGATGGAAATGGGTTTGGTTTATTTTGGGAGAAAGCCAGCTTGGAAAGTCAAGTCTGTCACTATTAACGGCAAGTTCTACAAGATAGATAAATGGATGGGTTTAGATGGTTCATACTTACAAAACGGTCAGATAATCCTTTAAAGAAAATGCAGACAGCTATGAAAACTTGAGAAAACATAAGAAAACGAGAGAATTTGCTTTCTACATAGAGGCAGGTTAGTTTTACAATAATTCTCAAATTACACTTTACGTATACTCGCTTTTATGTTAGATTACTCTATAATAAATTTGACAAAGGGAGGTGCAAGCAATGTTAACTGTTTTTAGAATTCTGTTTGGTAAAAATGTAAAAATTGGTAAGAATTTAACAGACAAAGGGAGTAGTCTGTCCTTTTTTATGCTATACAACCATACAAAAACAGTTATCGGAGCTTTACCTCTATGGCAAATAAATTACAAAGCAATGACTTAGAGTCCTTGTTTATTTATTTGTTCATATTTTAATTAAAGTTCAGCACCGATAATTCTATCGGTGCTTTTTTGGCGTGTACTTTTAACTTAAGGGATAGACAACTCCTTTCTATTTACTCCTATAAAACTAGAGAGTCTTATGGAAGGATGAGAAAGATGCAATTAAAACTAAGCAATAAGTATAGAAGAATAAAAGAATTCTTAAGGGAACATAAGTACCCTAATTTTAGAATGAAACAAATATTGAATGCCATTTTTAAAGAAAGAATAAATAAATTCAACGAAATTAATGTACTTCCAAAATCGTTAAGAGAAATTTTAGTTAAGGAATTTGGAGAGTCTATTTTAGATGTTGTTCCTTTAAAGGAACAACATTCTGAGCAAGTCACTAAAGTCTTATTTGAAATTTCAGGAAATGAAAAAATAGAAACGGTAAATATGAAATATAAAGCTGGGTGGGAATCATTTTGTATATCTTCTCAGTGCGGATGTAATTTTGGATGTAAATTTTGTGCAACAGGTGACATTGGATTAAAAAGAAATTTGACCTCAGATGAAATAACTGACCAAATCCTCCATTTTTACTTACAAGGTCACTCAATTGATAGTATTTCGTTTATGGGGATGGGAGAAGCGTTAGCCAATGTACAAGTTTTTGATGCCTTAGATGTACTCACTGATCCTACGCTATTTGCTTTAAGCCCTCGTAGGATATCTATTTCAACTATTGGTATTATACCAAGTATAAAAAAAATGACTCTGAATTATCCGCAAGTCAATTTGACGTTTTCGTTACATTCTCCTTTTAATGAACAACGAAGTAAGTTGATGCCGATTAATGATAGGTATCCATTATTAGATGTAATGGACACATTAGATGAGCATATACGGATAACATCAAGAAAAGCATATATTGCTTATATTATGTTACCTGGTGTGAATGATTCTATTGACCATGCTAAAGAAGTAGTAAGTCTATTAAAAGGTCGATATAAAGAAGGACGTTTATATCATGTAAATTTAATCAGATATAACCCAACCGTCAGTTCTCCTTTAAGATTCGGAGAAGTTGATGAAGGTCATGTTGTTAATTTTTACAAAAAATTAAAATCATCAGGTATTAATGTGACCATTAGGAGTCAATTTGGAATTGATATAGATGCTGCTTGTGGTCAATTGTATGGAAATTATCAAAAGAGCAACAAGCAGTAATTTGAGGTGAAGATGATGCTGAATTGTATTCCATAAAAAAATTTGTTACTATAAAAATACAATTATGAGAGGACTGATGGATGGACAATGATTAACTAATCTATATTTTTATTTGAAATGAATAACTTCAAACTACAAAATATAGGGTTAGTCTATCCATTTTTATAAATCAGTTTACACTTTATTTGTCATGATTCCAATGACAAAAAGAACTTATTTAATATGAGTGAGAGACGAATCCTTCCAAGTACAGATTGGGAGGATTTTTTA
>NZ_LSSO01000035.1:0-14355 GCF_001645205.1 Brevibacillus sp. SKDU10
GGAGCAACAGGAGCAACAGGAGCCACGGGAGCGACAGGTCCAACAGGCCCAACAGGTCCAACAGGTCCAACAGGTCCAACAGGTCCGACAGGAGCCACGGGATCAGGTTTGAATAGTTTTATTAGTGTATTTAGAAGTTTCGCTGGAACTGGAACCGATACGGTAGCTGGCCTTTCTCCAATCACTTTTACAAACGTAAGTAGCAATGTTGGTGGAGTGTTTATCTTTTCTCCTCCATCTGATACAATTATTATTTTACAATCAGGTATTTACCTGTTTGATCTTGGCATTCATAATCAGTCAGCTACTTCATTTGACTTGAAAATAGGTGGGGTTGATCAAACGCCAACACCTTTCTCTGGAGATGGAGGAGGTCCAACTGTTGCAAGTATAATTATAGATGTTACTACTGCTCCGACTACTGTACAACTCGTGAATGCAAATAATACGCCAGCACAGCTTCATAACAATACAAACGCCACACTTACTATTATAAAACTAACTTAAACATAATACTAAGGTTCAGAATTATATACATCCCCGTAAGATAAATTGAAATGAAAGACGACCGTTTTTTTGAGTTGTAAAGCTGAACAATCATACTAGGATTCCTTATTGATGCGTGGAAATCTTCTTTATACTAGATGTAAACGACCAGGGGTGGAACTTATCCGTCAGTTATGCAACCAGACAAGAGACGCAAAACCTCTTCATGTTAACTTTAGCAATACCAAATTTTCAATGGTGAGCCACCAAGCAAAATTGCAAGGTGGCTTATTTTAAGGTCTAATTCCTTCATCTTATCAGGATACATAAATATCGTTAGAACGACTTTATAAGACAATGCAGTTATATTTTCTTGTCGAAATAGAAGATAGGACATTTCTTTGAGGATAGTTAGAACATATAAGGCTAGAATTTTAAAAAAAATTCATGTTACATCTGGTTTATCGAAACTATCATCCACTACCAGAAGTCCACGAACAGCCAATTCTAGCTGAATTTCGTGAATGAGTTCCGCTCACAAATTCCATCCCCCGAACCATATACTTCAAAAGAGGGCAAAAGCACTATCTTTTTATACATTTTGAAACCTTTTTTTAGGAAGTACGTCCTTTATAATAAGACTAACCAAAAGGAGGCTGTTAATTCTTTATGAATCAGACAGAACCTCGCTCCGGATGGGGTAGAGCAATTAAGGAGTGGCTTACTTCCATCATAACTGTTTTTATTGTCACATTTGCTTTGTACACGTGGCTGGGAGCACCCTATGTTGTGTATGGAGAATCCATGCAAAGCACTTTGCAAAATAATGAGAAGGTCGTTGTAAATAAGGCGGTATACCGCTTGCATGAACCACAACGAGGAGAGATTGTTGTATTCCATGCAAACCAAAAGGAAGACTACATCAAACGTGTAATCGGAATAGCGGGCGATCGGGTAGAAATGCGTAACGATCAGCTATTTATTAATGGAAAACCTGTAGAAGAACCTTATTTAGAGGAGCAAAAAAAGAAAGCTCATGCAGAAGGGAAAAAGGTAACGGAGGATTTTCCGCCAGTAACGGTTGAGGCCGGTTATATTTTTGTCATGGGAGACAATCGACAAAATAGTAAGGATAGCAGAATGATTGGTCCTGTACCGATTACACAGGTTGTTGGCAGAGCCGATTTCGTGTATTGGCCACTTTCGAATGTGAGATCACCATAAGCTTTACTTCATAAGAGACTCAGTGAAAAGTTCTATTGCAATTACTGCATAGGACTTTTTTTCTTTTGGCGATAAAAATGGCGTGTATTTGTGGATAGTATTTGCTTTATTCAAAAAATCGACCCTACATGCTATTAAAGCGCTTCCTCTATAATAGAATAGGACATGAATATTGGTTATGATTGTAAATTACTGGTCAGTCAGGAGGATACGCTTGAATTATCGATGGCTAAAATTAACGAGCATTATGTTGCCTACCATTATGATAGGCGGCTTTGAATATGCGCGACACGAGTTTTTGCTGCCTTATTTTACGATGGATGAAGGAAATGTCATCATTACCATTATGACTTTGGTTCTTTCATTTATATTTGCCACCTGGGTTTTTGGAAAAATCAAAAGAATGAGTGAGAAACTAGCAAAGGAAAAAGCCAAGCATGCAGTGTATGAGGAACGAGAACGTTTAGCCCAGGAGCTACATGATAATATTGCACAAGCGATTTTCTTTTTAAACGTAAAACTAAATCAAGAAAAGATTGAAGAAGCAAAGGCAACGATCTCTGAAATTGATAACCAGCTAAGACAAGCCATTTTTAATCTCCGTTCTCATCCAGAAGAGGGGGTATTATTAACGGATCGCTTGAGAAAGTGGCTACACGAATGGAGCCTGATCACAGGGATCGAGGTAAAACAGGAACTTGATGGAATGGATCAATATTTTAAACCAGCGGAACAAGTCCATTTATTTAGCATTATACAGGAATCGTTCACTAATATTCGCAAACATGCAGATGCGAGCCATGCAGAGATTCAATGGCAGTTTCAGGGGACAGGCTGGTATCTACTGATTAAAGACAATGGAATGGGCTTCGATGCAGAAACATTAAAACGTGAGAGATATGGTCAGACCATGATGCGAGAGAGAAGCTGGAAATTAGGAGCCAGCTTTGAGATGCGGCCAGGAACGCATGGCGGGACAGAAATCTTGATAGAGTCATTTAAAGGAGAGAGCGGAAGGTGCAGAAATACAGGGTATTAGTGGTAGATGACCATTTATTGGCTCGAACAGCGATAAAAAGTATGCTAGCAGAGGATTCTTCCTTTGAAATTGTAGGGGAGGCTGAACAAGGAGAAGAGGGCGTACGTCTCTGTAGCGAGCTACAGCCAGATGTTGTATTAATGGATATTAGCATGCCGGTATGCGATGGCTTGGAGGCAACAAGACGAATTAAACAGGCTTATCCCCATATAAAAATCGTTATTTTGAGTGTATCTGATGATGTAGCTGATCTGTTTACGGCTGTGCAATTTGGGGCACAGGGCTATTTACTAAAAAATATGAATCCACATGATTGGTTGGCATATTTGCGCGCGTTGCTAGAAGATAATAGTGATATTTCACGCGAATTGGCAAGCAAGCTCTTCTTCAAATTTCGGTCAGGTCCAGTCATTGATGAACCTAGTCCGAGCGTGCTAACTCCAAGAGAAACTGAAATTTTAAAATATGTATCAAAGGGAGAGACGAATAAACAAATTGCTCAGCGTCTCGCGATCACAGAACATACAGTCAAAAATCATATGAAAAACCTACTGGAAAAGCTTTATTTAGAAAATCGGGTACAGCTAGCCTCCTATGCACTGCGTCATGGACTATCCTCTGAGGATTAGCAGTTCAATAGAGTAGAGTACAACCTACAAGCATCGAGGTTTCCTCCTGTCAGGTGAGAAGGCAGAACAATAGGAGGTTGCTGATAAAGGAATTGAACTCGAAGACAGGAGTTAGGAAGTTTTTATCGAATTACTAAAAGAAGGACGAAAAGAGTACTAGTTCTCGGTGGACAATGCCGGCGACAATATAGAGCAATGTTTCCAGATACATGTGTAATTTTTATAAAAAACCAGCGAAAGAAAGGCTGGTTTTTTCTGCATGTAATTGGTTGAATTGTCCCTGGCCGTACATAGAAAGGAGAAGATTGCTTGAGCTCCATTCAAATCGGCAAAATAGTCATTTTGTTAGCCATTCTGGTGCATCTTCTTGGAATTGGAGAACTATTTGGGAAAGATGTGATGCATACTAGTCAATTACTTACACTTTGTTTACTTATTTTAGCTTTTATTAGTTTAGGCAAAAAAAAGGGAAAAAGAAAACGTAAAAAGTCGTCAGCGGTAAGGACTCTCCTGCATCGAGCCAAAGAGCGGCCCACTGATGCGGACCTGTCTTAAGCGGTCGGGTCATCAGTGGATTTAACACAAAAAAAAGGTGGAAAAGTTCTACATGTAACTTTTGCAGCATAAAGTAGTAAAGAATCTTGTGAAAAGATAGGGGGACACAATGGCATATCGTTCAAAACGTACGGTGAAGGAACACGTCTATGAGGATACCCTTGTATGGCAGTGTACAGCTTGTAACTGTTGGTCGCGAAAGGAATTTGTGATCGTTGAGGACCCACGTTGCCCATTGTGCAACAGCAAGATGGAAGAGGAAATGAAAAATATCAGGATTGAATAAGCATGGAAGCTGGTTGCCACCTTAGCAACTGGCTTTTTGTTTGATAATCAGCACTCATTACGTACAAAGGGGAGAGTAGGATGAAGAGATTTTCGTTTGCTCTAACGTATGGGAAAAATATCACTCATTACGATAGCCTGCACCTGATCATGTCGCGAATTGGGAAGCTGCCTGCAGATACCTATATGAATTGTGCTTATTTATCTCCTCAGGGGAAAATTGGTTATCATCAGGCTACATTGCCTCAATTACTATTGGTACTTAGTGGCGATGGATGGGTACGTACAGATACAAGCGACTATGTTTATGTACAAAGCGGAGATGCTGTCTATTGGGAATCGGGGGAATGGCATGAAACGATTACAGAGTCTGGTATGGTGTCAATTATTTTAGAAGCAAACGACTTGTTTAGGAGAATATCGATGTTAGAGTATACAGAAGAAGGAAATAGCCACACGCAACGAGAATGATCTGAAAAGACAGAATAATATATACAGGAGGAGAAGATTATGCAGTTCCAAACTAGGTTTTGCGATATCTTTGGAGTTGAAAACCCAATTATTCTTGCGGCAATGGCCGGCAATATAAATTCAGCGGAACTGGTGGCGGCAGTATCAGAGTCAGGAGGCTTGGGAACTATTGCTGGAGCATATGTTGCGCCTCAAGCTCTACGAGAGAGAATCCGCGAAGTGAGGTCCTTAACCAACCGTCCCTTTGCTGTAAACCTACTCTTATTTGAACAGCCAGAACAGCAAGAGGTAACACCTGCCTTTAGACAATGGCTCAACCAACAGAGGGAACGATTCAATCTTCCCCCATGGAAAGGCGACTGGCCAGCCCTGCATGACGAGATTACCGATTGCTTTACCGTCATTTTAGAGGAGAAGCCGGCTGTATTTAGTTGTGCGATGGGATTGCCAGGTAAATATGGAGAAAGTGCAAAGGCAGCAGGGATGAAAGTCATAGGCATGGCGACCACACAAGCAGAGGCCGAACGATTAGTAGGTCAGCATGTAGATGCAATCGTGGCACAAGGCGGTGAAGCTGGTGGTCACCGGAGTACGTTTGATGCAGGGAAAGATGGGCCGGGAGAATGCATTGGTACGTTACCATTAGTGGCTCAGCTTTCTGCTGCTGTTCGGGATGTGCCTATCATTGCGGCAGGGGGAATTATGAATGGCCAAAGCATAGTGGCAGCTTTAGCGCTCGGTGCCGAAGCTGTGCAATTGGGTACTCGATTTCTAGGATGCGCAGAGAGTACAGCTAACAAGGCCTATAAGGAACGATTATTTCATGCAAAAGAGACAGATACCGCTGTTACCAGAGCTTTTTCGGGCAGACCAGCGCGTGGAATTGTAAATCAATTTATGAGGGATTTTGCCAAAAGTCAGGTAGAATCACTGGCGTATCCAGTTCAGAATGAGTTAACGAAGGAAATTCGCCAAGCGGCGGGAAAAGCCTTGGATGCTGACTATCTATCGTTATGGGCTGGTCAAGGGGTAGGTATGCTTCAAAGGGAAGAAGCGGCAGCAGATATCATGCATGCTTTATTGCAAGAGGCACAACAAAGCTTTAACCGATTACAAGACCGGATGCATGTAAAATAAAAGCTTTGAGGTGAGTCGTATGGATATAAAGCTTCTGCAAACGTTCGAAGTAGCGGCATCCTGTGAGAACTTTCATCAGACGGCAGAGACGCTATATATCGCTCAACCTACCGTGACGCAGCATATACGTCAGTTAGAGAAAGAGTTGGATGTCGCTTTATTTGAACGAGTAGGCAAACGGGTGAGGTTAACAGCAGCCGGAAAGCGCTTCTTGTCGCATGCAAAATTGATTTTATCTCAATGGCACGCCGGTGTTGAAGAGATGGTGACGTGGAAGCAGGGATACAAGGAAATCTTGCGTATCGCAGTCTCTCCGATCATTGCTCGCACCTCGCTCCCTTCGCTTATTCATCGTTATACCAAAGAACATCCCGAGGTAGATATAACCATTAAAGTAGCGGACTCCATCGATATTGGTCTCTTGGTCCAAAGTGGACAGGCTCATTTGGGATTATCTCGAATGATTCCTAGCGAAGGCCAACTTTCTTCTTATTTGATGCAGACAGATCCGATCGTATTTGCTGTACCTCATTACGGTGGAGACATGGATGCTCCCTTACCTGATTGGGAGCAGGAGTTAATTACCAAAAGGTTGTTAACACATAATCACCCCGTTTATTGGGACCCTCTCTTAACATCGCTTAGACAACGTGGATTTGCTATTCGCACGATGGGGGTGACGCATGTGGATGTGACCAAACGCTTTATCGAAGAAGGGCTGGGGATTTCTTTCTTACCACGTTCCGCCATTTTACGTGAATTGTTTGAGAATCGCTTTATGGAATTGCCAACCCCAGGCTTGGAGCTACCTAAAGTAGCCTCGTATGTTATTTTACCAAACAATAATTTGATCACATCTGGGCAACGATTCGTTGATATTCTAGCGACATTATATGCTCCTTTACCAAAAGTGACCTAAGCTTTAGGAAAGCTGGGTTAACGATTAAAAATATCAAGAACCAATAGAAGCCCCCACATAGCACCTAGAAAAAGCGTTACACCAATAAAGATGTAGGCAATGTAGCGAAGAGGAGCTTGTTTTTCTTTTGGTGGCATACTGGAATCTTCCTTTCTAATTATTAGGAAAGTGAATTGTAGGTAATAGAAGTAATTCTGATTAGTTTGCCATACAGGTACAAGCTTCATGCAGGCATCATGTTTGGAAAAAAATCCAAAAAGCTCCCTAATTACTAATGCGTCAATTAGATATAAAATGAAGCGCATATAACCGTTTGAATGAGCGGTCATTAATTACGTTTTATAATCAATCAACCATTTACTATCTATTTCTACTTTTCAGAATATATTGGTATACTGTAATGAAAAGAAAGGAGTGGAAGTGAATGGAAAAAATGTTGGCGATTGGGCTTGAAGGAATAGTTGTTGCAGAAACTGATTTAAGTCTAGTCGACGGGCAAAACGGATTATTGGTTTATCGGGGGCATTGGGCTCGAGATCTAGCCATTTCTCATACATTTGAAGAAGTCGCTTACTTGCTATGGTTTGGCGCATTGCCTACAGAAGAACAATTATCCGGTTTCCAGACTGCATTAGCTCAGCAAAGAGCTTTACCTAAAGAGGTAAAAGAAGTCATAGATGCTATTCCCCATGATCGAGACATGATGACGGTTTTACGGACAGCGGTCTCTGCTTTGGGGGGTGCTGAGCAAAGCTGGCCTCCAACTTTAGAGCAATCTATTGCTATTACAGCTAAAATGCCGACTATCATTGCTTATCGGGAAGCTCGAAAAACTGGCAGGGAACCGCTAGAGCCTCGGATGGAGCTAAGTCACACGGCGAACTATCTGTATATGGTAAAGGGTGTAGAAGCTGGTAACGCGCATGTCAGAGCATTGGATGCGTATTTAGTATTGACTCAGGAGCATGGGATGAACGCTTCTACTTTTGCTGGACGGGTAGTAACTTCCACTCAATCGGATATTTATTCTGCACTGACAGCAGCCATAGGCGCTTTGAAAGGTCCCTTACATGGAGCAGCTCCATCTGAAGTTACAGAGATGATTAATGCGATTGGCAGTAAAGATAAGGCAGAGGGCTGGATTCGGGCACGGTTAGAGAGCGGTCAACGCTTAATGGGCTTTGGACACCGTGTATATAAAACCATTGATCCACGTGCTACAGCACTGCGTGTGGTAGCGGCAGAATTGGCCGAAAATGACCCATGGTTTGATTTAGCTACCCATGTGGAACAAGTAGGAACAAAATTATTGGCAGAGTATAAGCCAAAACGCAAACTGCATACCAATGTAGAGTTTTTTGCTGCTGCGGTTATGAGAGCGGTTGGTTTGGACGAAGAGTTGTTTACACCTACCTTTGCTGTTAGTCGCACAGTAGGATGGTGTGCACACATTTTAGATCAAGCAGGCCGTAATCGAATTATCCGTCCGGAATCAGAATATACAGGGAATATGCCGAAATCGTAATCGTTTGGCCTACAAACTGGAGATATGGAAAGTTCCTGAGAGATTTCTAAATGTAAGTGATACGAATAAGGAATTGATCTAACGAGAAAAAAGCTTTTCCAGCATAGGGTATTATACCTATTGAGGAGAAAAGCTTTTTTCTTTTTTATTTCCTTCTGATTGGATAAGGCAAATTATAAATAGATGAAATGTAGCAAATATTTAAAAGATACCAGAAGTGCAATTTGGATTTATTTTCTAGTCTATTAAGTAAACAAGCGCTAAGGCATAATTTAGTGCTTTTCCATGTGGTATTCATTATGATAGGGATTTTACGAACAATATCTACTTGGCTATGGGGGATCTGTAAGTCTTCTGTCACAAAAATATCTATTTTTATCTAGCCATAATTGTTATAATTTACCTAAAAATTAAAATAATGGAGTTTTTATGGGCGTTAATCTTCTGTTTAAAAATGTGGAGTGGATCGTCGTATTGTTTCGTTGGGTTCTACTCCTTATGTTATATGCTACCACAGATACGACAGATATTTACTTATCTATCCCGGTGTATGTATTGCTTGTGCTACAAACGTTACTAAGTATAGTAACACTGTACCGCATCATACTTGTCAGGCAAGTGTTATTAATAGCTGAGTTTTTCTTTCTTTTATATTGGGAAGTCTTTCAACAAATGTGGGGAATTTCTGATTTGTGGTTTACTTATACGTCTTTAGTACTATTGAGCTTGCGCTTATCTTTACGCTATATGCTAGGTATCCTTTTGCTAGGCTTTGGAAGCGCCATTCTCTTTGTGCTCTGTGGGGGACTACCTAGCACGGATATTTCTCATTTACGTGCAGAGGGACTTTTAGGTACACATTTCGTTACTACTACGATTTTGTGTGGATTCATTCACATTGTTCGTAAAAAATGTAAAGCTTACTTTAAGCATTGGTTGGCGTTTATGTCCTATATTAAGCTGCTGCGTAAAAATAAAGAGTCCACTGACTTATGCCATGTAGGCGAACGTTTTTTGAAGCGGCTCTTTCCTAAGAAAAGAGTGTTTGTTTTCTGGTTTAATCAAGCAAGAGGACAGAGGGACTGGCAAAGAGAGTTTTATCAGCTTGCCTTATTGGAAAGCAATTGGCAGGAATTAAAACAGCATAAAACAATTGCGGTGCGTAACTTTACGGGCCATCCAGAGGATGTGCTGTATTTTCCATTAGGTCAAAAAAGAAACAAACAAGGGGCTATTCTAATTATTGGACAGAATGCAGAATCTTTGTCCATGGTTAATCTGCTTTTTTTACATAGCTTTGCAATCGTGACATCTAGCCATTTACACCATATTAAGGAAACCGAAGAATTGGTATTCCGTACGGACGCAGAGACTCGCAGGCAAATGGCGGAGGATATGCACGATAGCTTAGCACAACAATTATTTTTTCTATCTGCCCAGCTATATTATGTAAAACAA
Organism: Brevibacillus sp. SKDU10; assembly: GCF_001645205.1. Lineage (NCBI taxonomy): Bacteria > Bacillati > Bacillota > Bacilli > Caryophanales > Paenibacillaceae > Brevibacillus > Brevibacillus sp. SKDU10. Next base: position 9,729 of record NZ_LSSO01000035.1, read on the forward strand.
ATGCTTTCTCCTGTGATGAATCAGGAAATGTCGGCCACCATTGATCGCATGGAAGAACAGATGAAGGAATGTCATCTAAAAGTGCGCGGATATATCCAGCATTTACGATTTAATCGGGAAGCGGAGCCTCTCTTAGATGCAATTCGTGACATGAGCGAACGTATATTAAAAGGTACAGGGGTCAAGCTCAATTATGTGACCAAAGGAATTGTGCTGGAGGAAAGCTTAGCGGTAGAAGAAGCGATTTATCGTGTAGTAGAAGAAGCATTGTACAACATGCTAAAACATTCTAAAGCAGATCAAGTGGAAATATATTTAGAAGCCACCTCTGTACAATGGACGCTACAGATAAAGGACAATGGAATTGGATTTTCTACGGATAGCGTAAAAGCTTCAAACGGATCATTTGGAATCTCTAATATGCGAGAACGTATGAAACGCGTAGGTGGTACGATTACAATTCGGTCCGTGGAGCTGCAAGGTACGGAAATCAAGGCGTTTATCCCTAGAGGAGGAATTAGTGTTGGAGAAAATAAAGGTGCTTCTTGCTGACGATCATAGGATTGTTCGCGAAGGAGTCAAAATGATTCTACAGATGGCAGGTAAATTCGAACTAATAGGGGAAGCGGCTGATGGGGATGAATTGTACGGTAAAGCATTGAAGTTAAAACCGGACTTGATTATTTCAGACCTTAAAATGCCGGGGCAAAACGTGATCAGAAGTGGGAAGCTTTTGAAAGAACAGCTTCCAACCATTAAGATTTTAATTTTGACCGCCTTCGATGATAGTGAGGATATCTTTCAAGCTCTTGATGGCGGAATTGATGGTTATATTATGAAAGATACGATGCCTGAACAGATTTTGCATACCATCGACATGATTTTGATGGGGTATTCCTGCTTTCAGCCTAAATTAGAACGGAAAACGTCTACACAAACAACTCAGCTTCAATTAACAGAACGGGAAAGAGAGATATTTGAGCTTATTGTTGATAATTTAAGTAATCATGAGATCGCTGAGAAATTATACATATCCGAGGCGACTGTAAAAACTCATGTAAGCAGTATCCTACGTAAAATGGGACAACCAAATCGGTCTCAGGCGGTGTTGTACGCATTAAAGCAGGGACTAGTCAAAATGAAATAAAAAGTTGGTTCGATAAAGGTAGGAATAGGAGAGGAGTTTCACAAAATGAAGTTTGAACAAGAGAAGCTGGCTAAACAGATGATGCGATATGCGGTTTATCTAGCTTCGTTGTTTTTAACCTTCACCCTATTGGCACATAGTTTTGAGCAGAAGGATATCTGGATTCCATCTTTTCTTAGCTGGCTATTTTATCTCTGTGTATGCTGGGGTGTTTATCTTTTGTATTGCATATATGAACAGTCTTATGCGTATTCAGACTGGATGGTTTCGTTTTGTATTTTATTTTTATTTTTGTTTGTATTGCTGGCTCCGCCTCTTTCCACTATCAAAATGGGGTGCTTAGTTCTGGCCTACCCTTTATTACTCAGCATGACAAGACAAAGAAAGGTCATGCATACGGGAAGTATTCTCTATAGTGTAGTCGTAATGATTTCCCTTTCTTGGCAAGCCTATATGGGTCGAATAGAAAATGCGGTTCCTACCATTTTATCCGTAATCGTATTTGCGATTGTTGGGTATGTACTTTCCATATTGTGGATGCGTTTATTTGCCTTGCAGGAGAATAGAATGAGAGAGGAGCAGGAGCGACAGCATTTAGCCACTTTATATCGGATGCTATACGCTTTTGTGCCGACAGTAGAGCGGAAATCCCAAACCTCCAGCAGACAAATTGAGCAGATGCGTTACCTGTTGAAAAAAACGATTTCTCTGCTGAAGAAGCCTGTTGATGTACAGGACTGGGAGTTACAGTGCCTGTCGCTCATGCACTTTGTCAGTAAAATAAAATGGCCTGACTATTTATTTGAGAAGAAAGAGAAGCTGACTGCGTATGAGTATGAGATGGTACAGAAGCATTGCATGATGGCCAAGGAGCTGCTTGACGGTCTACCGCAGTATCAACAAATCATCGAAACGATGCGTTATCATCACGAGAGGTATGATGGCAGCGGTTATCCCAAGAAATGGAAGGGTGACGAAATTCCTTTACTCTCTCAGGTTGTTGGGGCTGTTGAAACGTATTTGGCTATGATAGAACCAAGGCCTTACCGAAATGCCTTTAGTCCGCAAGAAGCGCTTAAAGAGCTACAATTATTAAAAGATCAATCGTTTCGGGCCGATATCATTGATGCATTACGACTAGCAGTAGAAGGTCAAGAGCTAGATGGAGCAGCTCATGGGTATTATTCCTCTATTTTTTCAAGCCATACGAATGTAGAAACCGATATGTAAACGACCTCGGGACTTTGTAGCCCGGTTTTTTTTGTTTTGCAAACAAGTGAAAAAATGCACATAGTAGGAGCTTTTCCTCATCCGTAAGGTTTAGACAAAGATCATCCTGATTATCAGCTTAAAGTACCTCTCACAGTGGAAGAAAAGGTGCTGGGCTTTTCTTACAATAAGAGCAAGAAAAGTAAAGCGAGGAAGGCTGACGCATTGAACGAGTGGATTTCCGTTTAGCCTTAATGCCGATCCTGCTGATCCGTTTTTGTTTCTATATTTTGAATGGAGGAAGTACCGTCATGTTAAAAGGAAAAGGAATAAAGATTATATCCATCCTCTTTGTATTGGCCTCCTCCGTAGCTGTGAGTTTAAGCTTTGCCGGGATTGATGTAAAAAATCAGTTAAGCATCTGGTACAACCAGAAGATGATGGCATCGGGTGACACTATTGAAGCAACTACTGACTCTTATAAAAAGAATAGTGACAACAAAGTAAAGAAAGAAGCTAGTGTCACAACTGATAAAACCCTTTTCTTGCTAGATCAAGAAATGATTCAGATATCCAAAACAGGAGAAAAAGCAATTGATGAGTACGTAGATCGTCAGAAAACACGGCTGAATCATAAGCAAAACATATTAGAGCAGCAGGAATTGCCTAAGGACTTCAGACAATTTGTACAAAAATCCAATGAAAACATCAATGAAGAACTAAATAAAGAAACAATTGAATTCCTTCATAAATTTACTTCAGAACAACAGGTGTTTGACAAATAGAAGGGCATTGTTTCCGTACATTCCCTTTAAAAAAAAGACAGGAGATGAAGAGGTTGAAAAAAGTAAAAAGTAAAATCGTGATTAGTGTGTTGGCAGTTGGTCTGATTGGTAGCTTAGGTACTGCATTTGCGGCGGTTGATGTAGGCGGGCAGCTAAAAAATTGGTATGATAAACAATTTGCTGCTTCATCGGCGTCTATTACAGCTGAAGCGGTTAAGTATGGAACGGAAAAAAAGGCAGCTACTGAAGCTGAACTTAATAAAATAAAGAATCAGGTTGCTGACCGTGTGAAGCAAGCAGGTAGTGAAGAAGCAAATCGTGCTGTTGCAGCAGTAACGGCAGCTAAAAACGATTATTTGAATGCTTTGAGAGGCAAAACGAATGAAATCAAGGGCAATATGCAGAACCAATACAACCAGAAAGTAGAAGGATTAAAGCAGGAAATAACTAAAGCAGCCAATCAAACAAAAGTCAATTCGATAGTCGATCTTACGAATAAAGTGAACCAAGCTGGAGAACTAGGAAGACAAGAAGTAAGAACGAATGTTACCAGTGCACAAGACAAAGCAAAAAAAGAGCTAACTAGTGCGATTAACGATGCTAAAAACACAATTAATGGTTTGATTCGTGAGAAAGAAGCTAGCTCTAAAGAGGAAACAAAACGCTTTATCGACGAAAAAGTCGCTGAAATCCAAAAAGTAGTTGACGAATCAGCTAAATTATTGGAGAAACAAGCGAAGGATTCGATCAAAGATACAGGTGCTAAGGCTGAAAAGGATGCAAAAAATAGCTTAGATCAGCTAGTAGCAGATCAATTTAAATAAAAACTATTATCATACATTGTCAGAGCTTTTGATTAAGCTCTGACAATGCCCATTAAGGGGGAAAAGATGTGTTAAGTAGATCAAAAAAAGAGAAGCAACGGCGTAATAAAGGACGAAAACGAATTTTCCTTGGATTTGTTTCTTTAAGCATGTGTTTTGGTCTAACGATGAGTGTTGCCTATGCTGATGTGGATGTTACGCAATTTTTACAAGGGTGGTATGCACAAAGTGCCGAGGTAGCCAAGCAATCGGTAACGGACGCCCTAAAAACGGAGACACAAGTACAAAAGGAGCGCTTGAAGGCAGAAATCCAAAGAAAACTTCTAGAATCAGCTGAAGATTTAAAGCAATTCACTGTGGAAGAGAGAGCGAAACGTCTTACATCTTTAGTAGATTATGCAGGTGACCTCATCGATAACTTAGATATCTCAAACGAAAAGGATAGACGGCAAGTAGAAAGAAAAATGGATGCTATTTTAAGTAGTGCGCAGCAGGCAATGAGGGACTTGGCTGACAGCTATGAGGCCCCTTCCTTGGAGTTTGTTCCAACAAAACCGACTCCATCCCAACCGCCTGTACAGGGAGGAGCTCCGGTTCCAACGCCAGAAGTGCCGCCAGCACCAAATCCGAGCAAGCCGCAACAGCCGGAGCCAGCACCAAAT
>NZ_LSSO01000036.1:0-1807 GCF_001645205.1 Brevibacillus sp. SKDU10
GCTCCCGTTGCTCCTGTTGGACCTGTTATCGGACAAAAAGTGGTAAAATGTGTGCATGAAGATCTAGAAAAGCTGGACGTACAATGTCCGTGCATTTTGTATTTATCTGTTGGATTTCGACGCATAAAGTCAAATAATTCAGATTCAATCAATCCGTTTTTTATCTTTTGTAAATCATCATGATTATCGTATCTCAAAAAAATCACACCTCCATTAATAAGATGTGATATCTTATGGAAAACCCAAAGACTCGGTTATCATTAATTTTAAAAATGTTGATTAGCTTATAAAAAATAGGCCTTACAACATCCTTTTACGATATCACTAGACTAGTATCCCTATTACATATGACCATTTTTAACCCAAACCAAGTTTGATCGTGACCCTTCTACCATAACGACACATATACATAACTATCTTAGTTAAAGGAGGTACCATACTTGCGTTTACATCCCTACACCCTTCCTCCTGTCTCCTATGTTCTCCCTTTAGCTATGGCTACGGAAAACTATCTGGCTAAAGAGGTGATCTGACACAGTATATTTTCTTTCTTTGAAAAAAATGTAGGGAAAGCAAGTTTGGTTTCATGTTCCTATCATGTAATTCCTAATACACCCGCACCCATTACCAGAATTACGCCTGAGTAATTCTTAGCTTCACTCTGTATATATCATCTTTTTCCTCTTAAAAGATGATAAGCATTATGGGTAACCAGTTCATAAGAATACCAGGTTACCTCATGTGAGTAGCCCGGCTTATTACTCTACAATCGTCACCTAAAACTCGGGCTACCCCATTTTTTAATAATCCTGGAGGTGAACAAATTACCGTGAATATTTCATCACGCGATTGTGACCATCATCCCGACAAAAAAGTTGTTGTTAAACTCTCAGCTAATACCTCATTTGTTGCGGTTGGGAGCATCATTACATTCACAGCTCGAATACTTAATAAAAAAAGTAAGGGGATTTTGACTAACGCCTTTTTGTTTAATGAAACTCCTACAGGCACTGTGTTTGTACCAAATAGCGTCACTGTAAATGGATTTCCTCAACCCGGTGCTTCACCCGTAACTGGCATCAGTCTTGGAACCTTTCCTGAAAGAGTAAAATCCATAAGTGTTACTTATCAATTCCGGGTAGTCTCTGTTCCATCACCAGCCAAAATCATTAGTCAAGCAAGATTGACTGGTACACTGGTCTTTTCAAAAGGGCGCCGAATTCCTATTACTGTCCTATCCAATGTAGTAACGATACCTTTCCAAGGAGCCTGCATCCCACTACAGGCAGCAAATAATGGACTCATCGTTCGTAGAGGCGAAGGAGTTAAATCGTTTATTAAAATTGCTAATCCAAGCCGAAACACTCTCTTATTTAAACTTCTCTCTTCTCCAAAACACGGTAGTCTTAAACTGTTAATCGATGGTCGATACGCTTATAAACCAAATCACAATTTTACTGGAAAAGATATCTTTACAGTCTTGGTAGTAGATCCGATTTGCCATTCCACAGCGATTGTGCGAGTCATTGTTCTAGTGAGGGCAAAGTTCTGTGACCACCATCATAAATCTAGTTCTTCGAGCTGCTCACATTTCCAATCGTCCTCCTCCAGCCATTCTGATACGTTTGAAACCTCCTCTAGCCGTTCTAGCTATTCTAGTTGTTCCAGTCCTTCTAGTCATTCCAGTCGTTCCAGTTCTTCCAGTCGCTTCAGTCCTTCCAGTCGCTTCAGTTCTTCCAGTCGCTTCAGTCCTTCCAGTCGCTTCAGTCCTTCCAGTCGCTCCAGTCCTTCCAGTCGCTCTAGTCAT
>NZ_LSSO01000037.1:0-13207 GCF_001645205.1 Brevibacillus sp. SKDU10
TGATATAGGTGTAGACGAGGTGGCCTGCTTAGTGGACTTTGGCATTGATAACGAGACGATTATGAATAGCATCAGAATGCTGACTGATTTGAAACAATCATGTAATCAAAAGGAGCTGACTTTATGAAAAGCTTGACGGACCGTATCAATTCACTTTCTGACAAACAACGTGAATTACTAGAAAAGCAATTGAAGAAGAAAAATGTAGACGTGAACAAAATTGGGATTAATAAAGAAATGATTAATCCTCGCGGGCACACGAATGCAAGTCCCCTTTCGTATGATCAGGAACGCTTGTGGTTTTTCAATCGAATGCATCCAGAAAGTCATACCTATAACGTATATGGAGCCGCTAGATTAACAGGCACTGTGCATCATTGGGCTTTAGAGAAGAGCATCAATGAGATTGTGAAGCGTCATGAAGCATGGCGTACCGTGTTTGACAGCGTAGATGGACAAGCACGTCAAATTGTCTTGCCAGAACTCCAGGTAACGGTGCCAGAGGCTGATCTTCGTCTTGTTCCAAATGAAACTCGGGATGAAGAACTACAGAGACAAATGAAAGAAGAGGTCCAGCGGCTTTTTGATTTGAAAAATGGTCCGCTCATCCGCTTTAAGCTGTTTCACGTAAGTAATACAGAATCAATGTTAGTCATGACTGTACATCATATTGTAATTGACCGGATTACTTTCTCTATCTTTTTCAAAGAGCTATCTTTGCACTATCAATCAATGCTTACGGGCATCCCCGTACAGTTGCCGGAGCTTGCCATCCAATTTGCGGATTATGCTGAATGGCAACGAAATTATTTACAAGGTGAGACAAAAGCCAAATTGCTAACATTTTGGAAAGAACAGCTAGCAAACTGTGACTATGTCTTGGATATCAGTACAGATTTTCCGCGTCCACCAGCTATTACCTACCGTGGTGCCAGATGCTTTATTCATACACCGCTCGAAGTATTGAATGGTCTAAAAGCGATCGCGCAAAAGGAAAACGCGTCTGCTTTCATGATTATACTAGCCGCTTTTAAATTGCTTTTATATCGATACACAGGTCAATCAGATATTTTGGTCGGTACTCCTCTTGCCAATCGCAGCCGAGCAGAGCTAGAGGAGGTAATGGGTTATTTCCTAACACTGGGTACACTCCGCACCCGAATGTCTAAAGATATGACATTTATTCAATTATTACATAGTGTAAGGGAAACAGCTCTCGCGGTATACAAGCATCAGGATATGCCGATTGGGTTATTAATTGATGAATTGAAAGTACCTGCGGATATTAGCCGAAGCCCGTTAGTTCAAGCTATATTTGTTTATGTTGATGTGCCAGAGGAAAAATTGCAGTTGCCAGATCTTACAGTAGAATTTGAGATGATTGATGGTGAAACAGCCAAGTATGATATTACAGCAGGTTTTTCTGAAACGGAAAAAGGGCTGGAAGGATTTTTTGAATATTCACCTGATTTGTTCCGTCAAGACACGATCGAGCGGATGCGAGAGCATTGGCATCGCTTGCTTTACGCCATTTTAGAAAATCCACAAGCCTCTATAAGTGATTTGGCTATGGTAACGGAGGCAGAAAAACAACAGCTTCTTATTGACTGGAATAGCAACAAGCAGCCATTCTCTGATAATGCTTGCATCCATGAATTATTTGAAGCCCAAGTAAAGAAAGCTCCAGAGCAAATTGCTCTTACGTATCATAACCAAATCATTACCTATCAGGAATTAAACAATCGTGCGAATCAGGTGGCTCGTTTATTAAGAAAAAGAGGCGTAGAACGTGAGACGCTCATTGGTTTGTATATGGAACGTTCGATTGAAATGATTGTTGGTGTCCTTGGGATTTTAAAAGCAGGGGGAGCCTATATTCCAATTGATCCTATCTATCCAATAGAAAGAGTTCGTCATATTCTCCAGGACTCAGGTCTGCAAATCGTCCTTACAAGCCAATCTTTACAAGAATTGATGGGCAAGGAAGGAATGCAGTGCATTTGTCTGGATAGTGAGCAAGAGGCGATTTTAGGTGAAGATACGCAAAATCTTCCGCCACAAGCGAATGCCCACAGTCTTGCTTATAGTATCTATACATCAGGATCCACCGGAAATCCAAAAGGCGTCATGATTGAGCATCAAGGCTTATGTAACGTAATCGAAGACACCATTAACAGATTTCAGATTACTTCAGATAGTAAGCTTACTCAGTTTTTTTCTATCGGTTTTGATGCGTCCGCTCATGAAATATTTTCTGCTCTATGTGCAGGGGCTACGTTATGCTTGACAAGTCCTGATGTTAGAGCGGGAGGAAAAAATCTTGTTGCCTTTTTACATGAAAAGCAGATTACCACTATGTTTATTACGCCTTCTGTTCTAGCAACGCTTACCCCAGATGAGCTGCCAGATTCCTTGCAGACAGTATTGAGTGCAGGGGAGCTATGCACCGTGGACATGGCTGAATGGAGTAAGGGATCACGTAAACTATATAATGGCTATGGTCAAACAGAGACCTCCATCATTAACATCGTGCATATATGTACAAAGGAAAGTCTACCGAGTCAAGTAGGTCGTCCATTTGCCAATATGCAGGCTTATATACTGGATGATTCTCTGAACCCTGTTCCAATCGGGGTAAAAGGGGAGATTTATATTGGTGGCGTCGGGGTAGCCAGAGGATATTTAAATCAGCCTGAATTAACAGCGGCCAAATTTATACACCATCAATTTTCGCCAGATCAGTCCGTACGTTTATATCGAACAGGTGATCTTGGACGCTTTTTGGTGGATGGCACAATAGAATATCTTGGACGCCGAGACAATCAGATCAAAATCAGAGGATATCGAATTGAACTCGATGAAATCGGAAATGCCTTAGTTCAACATCCTAGTGTTAATCAAGCTAAGGTAAGTGTTCATCGCGATAAAATCAATAATGATTCCCTAGTCTCTTATGTCGTGATAGAAGAAGGGCAAGACATAACTTCAGCGGAACTACGCACCTATTTGCAGCAAAAGCTGCCTGAATATATGGTGCCTCTCTATTATGTTTTTGTCGATTCTCTCCCAAAAACCACGAATGGCAAAATCAATCGCGAGCTTTTGCCAGCTCCTGAGGAAAGCTTCTCACAACAGATGATTGAATATGTGCCTCCAAAGAATGAGTGGGAGAGTAAGTTAGCAAAAATTTGGGGACAAGTGCTTAATCTTGAGCAAGTGAGCGTTGTAGGGAACTTTTTTGATCTAGGTGGTCATTCCTTGAAGACGGCGGAATTGGTTGACAAAATCAAAGAGACATTCCAAGTTGAACTTTTGCTTCGAAATGTATTTGAATACCCAACAGTACGACAAATGGCTCTATTGCTTGAAAAAGGGATAGTTCAGAAGAGACCATTTATCTCCTTCCGAGATCATACAGAGGATGCAAAGGAAGTCATTTGCTTTCCGCCGATGACAGGGCAGGGGGTACTTTATAAGGCTCTACATCAAAAATTATCAGGTTGTACTCTACATGCCTTTGATTTTATTAGAGGGGAAGATCGGATTGAAAAGTATATACAACATATAAAGGCAGCTCAATCAGAAGGGCCGTATGTGGTATTAGGGTATTCAGCTGGAGGTAATCTCGCCTTTGAAGTTACCAAGAAATTAGAAGAATGCGGGCTGGCTGTAAGCGATTTGATCATAGTCGATGCACCTCTACGAGTAGAGGCTATGCAATTGGATGGCGAAAAAATTCAAACGGAAGCACAGAAGCTAGTAAATCTAATGGCAGAGCATTTAGGCGAAAGTATTCGTACTGTGGCAGATCAAAACATCGATGTGATTAAGGAATACTATGACTATACCAATAAAATGATCAATAAAGGCGTTCTGAATGCAAATATTCATATCATCACTTCCAATGAGACAACCAAGGAAGATATTCAATCTTGGAAAAGGTCCACTCTTCATCAGGTTTATGTGTATAAAGGAGCGGGTGAACATATGAATATGCTTATTGATCCTAATAACCTAGCCGAAAATGCACGAATTATAGACTCAATTCTAAAAGGCACGAATAACTAAAATGATGGGAGATAAGATGAATGTGGTTACGGAGCAGACGAAACTAACACATGATCCTCAAACGCTTTTTAACCATTATCTAGGGGCAAACGTAGTATATGCTTTTCACCAAATGGGACTATTCGATATCATTAGCAACCGCAAAGTTTCAATCACAGAGATTGCACGTAAGACGGGTAGTGAAATAGGTCGGCTTCAAGCATTATTGCAGGCTGGAGAGATTCTGGGCTATGTTAACCGCTATCAGGACGACTTCATCCAGCTAAGTTTACTTGGTGAGGAGATGCGAAAGCAGATAGGGTATTTCATATGGAGCGTTGGCGCCTATGGCGATATGCTCCGTAGGTTAGGAGATTTGCACACGGGTGAGCAGGGAACATCTGGGCTACGCGATGAAGGCATGGTTGCACTAGGATCAGATTTAATGAATAGCGATCTATTAGAAAACCTATTGAGAGAGATCCTAGATAGCATCCCGTTTCAGTCTATCTGCGATTTTGGATGCGGCAACGGGAGAAAATTAATCAACATGCTAAAACGCTATCCAGAAAGAAGGGGCATTGGCATAGATATCAGCGCTGATGCTATCGTTTTAGCTCAACAAAATATAAAACAACATGGCTTGTCTGAGCGTGCTAGGCTTCTCCATGCAAACATTTTAGATATCAACGCATCTCATAAGGATATGGAATTGCTCAGCGAGGTAGAGGTCGTTACTAGTTTTATGATGCTACACGATCTTTTTAATATACCGGAAATACGAGAAACTCTTTTTGATAGGCTTCGGAACGTTTTTCCAAAAGTGAAATACTTCCTCATTTCCGATACCTTGCAAACACCGATTTCTTATATGAAAGAAAAGCTACCGATTTTTAATGTAGGTTTTGAGCTAGTACATGCATTTATGGATGTAAACATCCCAACAAAAGAGGAGTATGATCTAGCCTTTCAGAAAGCGGGACTTACAATCGAACAGTGTATTCCGTTTGGCCCAACAAGCACGTACCTGTATGTATTAAAAACCTAAGATTATAGACAAAAAAATCTTTCCTGACTAGCTAATGATGCGAAAAGGAAAGATTTTTTTGTCAAAGGGACTATTTGATTATTTTCGTGCCGATTCCAAGTGGCGTAATGATGAACAAAAGAGAGGGTCTGTTGTAATTACTACCACTTTTATGTATGATATTGTAATTGGTATGAATTTAGTGAAATTTTCTGTTATTCAAAAATATTCTTAGGTGTACTTGTGACACCTTGTCTTATTTCAGGAGGTTTACTTCGTGTTTAAGGATATGATTGCATTGACGAAACCACGGCTCCTTCTGCTTAATGTATTTGCAGTTGTAGCTGGTTTCTGGGTAGCTTCCAAATGGAGCGTGGACTGGCTAGATCTGACTTGGGTGCTAATAGGTTCTACGCTAATGATTGCATCAGCCTGCGTGACTAATAATTATTGGGATCGCGAGCTTGATCAAAAGATGGAACGTACGAAAAACCGAGTGATGGCTACAGATCGTATTACGCCTGGTTTTGCTCTTGGCTATGGAATATTGCTCGGCATTCTGGGAACAGGCTTGTTATTTACCTTTGTTAACGCTGTTGCCGGATGGCTTGCGCTTCTTGGATGGTTTGTCTACATTGTGATTTATACGATCTGGTTAAAGCGAAGCTCAACCTGGAGTACATCAATTGGTGGTATTTCCGGAGCCATGCCGCCTGTAATCGGCTATTGTGCAGTAACGAATCAGGTTGACATAGGAGCGTGGCTCTTGTTTGCTCTTTTGTTCTTCTGGCAGCCTGCTCACTTTTGGTCACTTGGCATTCGGAGAGTAGAGGAATACCGAGCAGCAGGATTTCCGCTATTACCGGTTGTAAAGGGAATAAAACGTACGAAGTTACAAATGATTCCCTATGTTGTATTGGTGATCCCGGCTACCATACTCATGTTTTATTATGGCTATGTCGGTGTTATTTTTCTGACTGTTTCTGTTTTGGCAGGAGTGATTTGGCTGATTCACACCCTGCAGGGGCTCTATGTAAAAGATGATGAAAGCTGGGCGAAAACGAATTTTTTTATTTCGATTAATTATTTATCGATCGTCTTTATTCTTATGATTGTCAACACGACGTGGTAGTATTGGCTTTTTTAATGGCTGTCTTACAGAGGAACATAACATAATGAACAGGTTGATGAAGTAAGAAGAGGCTCATACTTATAGCGTATGAGCCTCTGTTATTATTGAAACGATTACATGCAGGGAATGGGCAAATTTTTATGATTTCAAGTCTATTTTTCAGTAACGATAGCCTGAACAGTATAGGTTTCTTCATCGATCGGAGTTAAAGCCGACAAGTCCTTGTGAGCAGCATCTAAGCTAGAAACATCTCGCTTGCTTCTGCCACCTTTTCCGCTATTCTGAAGCTGTTCATATTCCTCAAGGGAGTATGTTTTCTTTTTAATAATAAATCGATCGCTATAAACAGATGAATCGGTTAAGATTTTACCATTTAGAATGACTTTTTTATTCTTTTCATCTAGTGTCACTGGATCGTCAGCCTTGAGTAAATCGTTATTAGCTAATTCATCATATAAGTTAAATCTTTGTGTTTTTTCCTTTTCCGGCTTAATATCGCCAGTCTCGATTAGGTCAGTCAGAATGCCAATACCTAGTGGATCAGGAATAAATTTATGGGCAGGAATAAAGTAATACTTTTTCTCATATTCCCCAGATAACACGGCGTTTACATCTGTATACGCTTTCGCTTTATTCTCTTCTAAACTATATTCTAATACTACTACAGATTTCGCCGGAGCTGTAATGGTTTGCGACGGGTACTTAATCGTTTTGGAGGTAACGGTTGTATTGCCTTCCTGATTCGTTCTATTGTACTCAGTGTTCAGCGTAACGTCTCCCTTGGTAAAGCCTAGGTCAAAGCCTGCCTTTACGCTTGCTCCTGCTTTAAAGCCTTGTGTTATCGTTTTAGAGTGAGTATCGGATACATTTTCTAATATTTCTCTAGTTGGAAACGCTTGAGGCTCAGGGTCTTCATTTATAAACACATTCGCGTCTTAAAGTTTGTTTTCTTATTTAAGGAATCGGCAATGACTTCTTGTTCACCGAAGACTACATCTGCTTGTAAGGTATCTAAATTTAGTACCGTTCTAGTAGAAGTGCTTAGATCGGGAAGAGACATGTCATTTTTGGTATGCTTAAAAAGCAATGATTCTAAATCAAATACTTTGGATTCTATGTGATCTTGCAATACATAATTTTTTACGTGATCAGAGGCTAAGGCATTTACGGGGATGCCTGCTTCTATTCCTGTTACTGCGAGAGTCAATACTGTGGCGGCAGCGATAAGTTTTTTCTTCATAATAAAACCTCCATAGATGCTCCTGTTGGGGATCAATAATTTCTCCTTTAATTGAGAATTTTTCTTACAGTTAAATCGTATTAAAACTACACTGATTTTCACTATAGCAAAAACTATTTTTGACAAAAGTTGTTTTCTATAAGGAATACTACAAAAATGTACATTTTAAAAACCCCCCTTGGATAACTTGTTAGCTTCTCAACTAAAGAAGCATACGAGCTATCTAGGGGGGCATTTGTTGTTTTCAAGCAGACAGGATGTTAGTCGTCTATAAAATCCCGTATGTTTTCAATATCACTTTGCGAAATAATAGGATTGATACAAATTGTTGATATACCTTCGATTTCCAGAGGTGTCGTCGTAATAATCAAATCGATACCCATTGATAGTAATTCATCTTTCGTAAAGTCATTAATATCTTTTTGCACACACTGAAGCTTTCCGCCAAAACGCTGGATCAGAGCGGCTCTTATGTAAGCCTTCCAGCTATCACCTTCTGCAATCACAAGCAGTGCCTTTTTGTGAGCAGTTGCAGCCAGCATGTTAGAGGCCTCTATACGCAACGTAACCTTCGCAATCTCTTCCTCATAAGCATTACTAGCCAACCCGTATTTTTGAACAAAGGTATCAAAGGCGATTTTCACATGTTCAAACGTATTAGCATACTTTTCTTTAATATACTTTGTGGTTATTTTTTCTGGTCTTTTGATCATGGACAAGCGTTGGAAACGATAAGGAATTCTTCTTAAATAATTGCATATGTCAAAAATGAATTCTTCATTTTCAGTTAAGCGTTGCCCGGTTTCTTGTTCTAGCATGGTAATAAATTCTTTCGCGTATTGATAGATGGCTATTTTTCCTTCTTTAAAATAGTGGAGGAACGTTTGTTTCGCAAGATTAATATCCTTAAAAGTGTACCGAGAAGCATTAATAGCAATGGTTATCAGCACGGTATCATCAATTGTTAAAGAAATATTGAGTTCATTGCGTAATTTTTCACTTATTAATGACATCTTTTGATAAATACTTGTATGTACATAAGTATCTATTTTACAAGGCTCTAACTCTACTACATACCCTTGTTGCTTGCGTTTAAAGAAAATCGTTAGAAAAAAAGATAATTTTCGTCTGGAACTCTGATGAAAATGTATACCGGCTAGTTCTTCAAAACGGTGAATATAACGAAGAATAACTTCTTGATTGATCTCAGTAAATGGCCATTCATGGTCTGAATAGGCTTGTAAGTACAGATCATAAAACATCAAGATGATCTGTGATTCATTACCCACAATCCTCAAAGGTTTCTTTTCTAAATGCAAACCGTAAAGCTGGATATGCTTCTGGATTTTTTTAAGATGGGTGTAGACAGAGCGGGGTTGCAAAAATAGTTTTTCCGTCAAGTGACAAACGGTCTTTACATCACCTTGCAACAGCTCGTCAAATATTTCAAATGCCACCGATCGTCTATATAGCGAACAGATCAATTCATTATTAGAAGAGCTTGAGGGTTTTATTAATTGAATCCCTCTACCTTTTTGACAAGTAAGCTCCCAGGTTGGGGGTAATACTTCTTTTATAAATGAAATGTCTTTCCGAATGGTTTGATTTGAACCTCCTAATTTTTGCACCAGCTCCGAGATGGTAAACCATCTATTTTCACTTGTTATTAGTTTAGCAAGCTGGATACAGCGAAGAATTCCTTTTTCTAAATATAATGTTAGCATTATTTTGTATATTCCTCCTAATCTTATATCTTTTATTTATATGGTTTCCTGTAAGGTGTGTTGTAGTGTTTAGGATTTACGTTGCAGGCTAAAACGCAGGATATATTTTATCTTAAAATAAATAACAAATACAAAAAAATAATTAATACGTCATAAAAATTACAAATTTTCAGGGGGAGCGGGGTTAACTCGTGATTGTATCAAAACATGTTAGTCTTCGATCGACAGTAACAGAAGCTTAATTATGATTTTTTATAGGGAGATCCTGTAATTTATATATCGGGAATTATTCCCAAGCTCCTTAACAAATCTAGGCAATAAGAGATTATTTCTTTGACAAAATGGAGAATGAACCCTGAAGAGAATAGGGGGGTGTTAGTTGAGATTAAAATGTGAGAAAAGCGAGAGAAAAATAAAGGGATATACAAGGCATCTACATTTAAGATAAATTTTATTTTTATCCTACTTTTTATTTAAACAGTTTTCTCTATCCTAGAAAAACAAGAGTAAGGAGGAAACTGAACAATGAAGAAGATTTTATTTTTTGCGATACTTTTGCTACTGGTCTATACAATAATTAACTTATATAAAAGCAGTCGAGCGCAAACAGAGATTTCCGAAAAAAATAGCCTAACAATAGTAATTTCTAAGGATCAGGTTCATCAAGGTAATCTATTATTAGTTAATAAGGAAATTCCGGTTCATAAAGAAGGCGTAAAATCTGATGTGGTCAATCTTTCGAACCATAAGGAATTGATAAGGGGATATAGATTATTTGACGAGCATATTTATTTATCAAAGAGTGTGGCTCAAATCTTTATGGAGCTGGTACGTGACGCGAAAAGAGATAACGTTGAGCATTTTATTATTAATAGTGGTTTTCGAAGCAGCGAAGAACAAAATGAGCTTTATCAAAAATTAGGCTCCGATTATGCTTTGCCTGATGGATATAGCGAACACAATTTAGGCTTGGCTCTTGATATCGGATCTACGCAAATGAAGATGGATCAAGCGTCTGAGGGAAAGTGGCTTAAAAGGAACGCTTATAAATATGGTTTTATTTTACGTTATCCAAAAGAAAAAGCAGGGATTACGGGCACGCAATATGAACCTTGGCATTACCGCTTTGTTGGGTGGCCACACAGCGCTATTATTCAGGAGCATGATTTTGTATTAGAAGAGTATTTGGATTATTTGAAAGCAGAAAAATCGATTTCATTTCATGATCATGGCGAAACGTATCATATTTACTATTATCCAGTTTCCAACGACCCGGATTTTACGATCAACATACCAGAAAATTGTGACTATGAAATTTCAGGAAACAACATAGATGGGGTAATAGTGACCGTATACCCTAGAAAATAGTGATGAGGAATGTACATACACATGTAGCTTTAGGCTAAATTAAGCAACAGTGAAAGAGTAATTGCTGAGTGGTAAGGCTGAATAATGTACGACAGGAAAACAGAAGTGGAGTAGTGTGCTAGCGCAGCTGCTTCATTTTTATTGCTCACAAATACGGCAAATGTGGGTTGTTAGTTCGTATTGGAAGCAATAAAAGAGGTTAAGATATATAGGAATGTGATTTTATTACCTTCGTTGAGGGGGATATCTCGACAAATATCGCGTGTGGACACATGCATGATTTTTCCATGTTATTTGGAGATATCTACTTGAGTGTTAACAAAAACAGCCTAACGTTGTACACGATATTGGATAACTATCAAATAAAGTAGTGATGAAATGATGAAACGAAATTTACGATATCCTTCCTGTAGAGGCATTGTAGCTACTTTTCTCAATCTGATCATGGTTGCAGTAATCAATTGCCAGCCCGTTCATGCGGAACCATCGCTACCTATTGGAGTTAGTCAGGGGATTTTTTCTATTGAAATTTATCCTCAGCAACACCAACTAATTGTGCGGATACAGGATCAAAAAATTAAGACTTATACTGTTGCCGTGGGCAATCCATCTACCCCTACACCGGTTGGTGAATATAACGTCATATACAAAGGGAAAAACTGGGGACCCGCTTTTGGTCCACGCTGGCTGGGATTAAATGTCCCATGGGGAATTTATGGTATTCACGGAACGAACAAGCCCCATTCCATTGGACAGCATCTGAGCCACGGTTGTATCCGTATGCGTAATAGAGACGTCGTTGAATTGTTCAATATGATTCCCATCGGAACAAAAGTTACGATTCATGGGCATGTATTAGGGGACCCCAATCATAATCCGAGATATTTAGCTGAAGGGGATGTCGGTGGAGATGTGCAGCTGATTCAATCACGTTTGAAAAGCGCTGGATATTTCAATGGAGTATGTGACGGAAAGTTTCGCTCAAATACAACTGCGGCTCTCAAAAAATTTCAACGCGATCATCATTTGCCACAGAACGGCGTTGTTTCAAAAAGGGTTTATGAGGAATTTGGTTTGCTGGAGTAAGAAGAAGAGGCAATACCAAAAACGGCTCAAACATTTTATGGTGTAAACGGGGAGTAGAGTTTTACACTAATTCCTGGATTCCCAGATTTCCCAATTACTCCAATAACACAGTCAGACACTCGAATAAGGGTCATTCCACAATCTTGTCGATGTTTGGTTGTCGAGAGGAAATATGGTTCAAATGTAATACAAACAAATTGATACCATTGTGGATGCCTTTTGTGGCCACCAATGTATACGCGATCACCGTTAGCAAGAGCAACATGTGTGGTTACAGGGCATCTTCCTTACATCCATTATAAAACCGCGGTTCCGTTCTGAATGGGGCCTGATTACTGATGTTTCATAACCTAATCTGGAAACTTGAATGCAATTCTACCTAAGAAGGCTAAAACCAGAAAATAATGAGATTTTTATTTAAAAAGTAAGTATATCATCTGATTGATTGCTTACATTCATTTTTATAGCATCATTGCTAGACAATAGATCTCATTATGGCGTAATTTATAGCGGGATCATTGAGTCCGATAATATATATTATGTAAACAAATAAAACAAAAAGAAAATACAATGAGGCAGCCAATCGACATTTGGTACCTGTATATAAAAATGATAATACGAGTTGTATTCGATTGGAGGTTTTCATTAGATACCTTGGGATGTTTACGTATCATAAGTGATAATTATAAGCAGCTTAAATAATATTGATTTATTCACATAAGTGATATTTGGAAGTAATTTAAGAGCTTTAGTGGCACTGTATAACTACAGCTATTATTGAACAACGATCGTGGAAGCTGAATCTATTGGTAAACATCAAATGGACAAGTTTTTTTCTCATCATTTTTGTCATGCTGAAACTTGTTACGATAAAAAGCACGTTACATCAACATACACAACATACATAATTGAACATACAGAAGAGAAGCTAATGGGATAGTGTTGGTCAAAGGAATCGAATTTATTTTTTAAATTTCAGTTCATGAAATGGCTGTTTTAAGAACTGAAATTAGGAATTTTTAAAGGATTACAGATTTTCATCGTTTCTTGTTTCCTAATGACTTAAATATGGATATCATAGATTTTTCAAATATGTCCTAAATGATCAGATTTTCTTTAATACCTTTACTGATAACGATTCAATATTACTTTTCTACATTCTTTCTGGAACCCATTCTTACTCATAAGTTTTCACTCACCTGGATCGAATACTATCTCTTTAAATCATTATTAACCGGAAATGTTTACCATTCCTTTTGACTAGGTTCATTGAATTGAGTTGATTCAGGTAAGCAGGTAATTTCAGATGTCATGGATAACTGATAACTTGCCACTGTCTCTGCCTGTTTGGAGACAGAAAATAATTACATTTCTACTCCATTTTCTTAGATCACGACTTCTTCCCCTTTTTATTACCCAGAAACACGTTTGTAGATATAACTTTTGGTGGTCTTATTTGTTTAAAAATGGCTTAAGCCATAGCTCTTCTCCATCCGTATTTAATATAAATTCTGATCGAATAGATTGTGAAAGATAGACGTTTGTTTTCCTTAATTTTACGCAACGAAGATTTGTCTGGGAGC
>NZ_LSSO01000038.1:0-4874 GCF_001645205.1 Brevibacillus sp. SKDU10
TTCATTTTTTGTAAAAATTATTCTTTTTTACAATCCTCCGCCTAAAATTTCTAATTTGTTAGTTAAATAAAAATATCCCTTTCCTGTAAAAAGAGAGTAGATTTATCCATTTGGGCTGATGTGGGGAGCATTTTACGAGAAAAAAGAGGGGGTTCTTTGATGCATCTCACATCAAAGAGTAAATTGTTACTTTTTATTATCTCACTAAAATTTACATGTATAAGGCTAGTTGATCTCTGAAGTATCTATACATATGATCACGCTTTCTATACCTTTAACAAACCAATTCGATCACGTTTCTCAACACCAAGATCGCTGTCTATTTCACAAAACAAATCTATCTTATCTCATCGTTTAGGCAATGAAATAAGATAGATTTGTTATTTTTCTATCATCCTATTCACTTTTATCTATCGGCGTCAGGTTCCATAGCTTCTGATCGAGCGGTACTCTATCCCCTCTTTTTGATAATTAGTAATACGATAGCGTAAGCATACCCAAACGCGAGCAAGCAGAGCCTGAAACAAAGAATTGAAGAAGTTAGTGGATTTCTTCATTCTGCTTATCTCTTTTGTTCAGTTAACGATTCTGCTTGATCTAACAGTAGAGGTCATTCGTCATCACCTGAGCATCTGTTCTTTCTGACAAGTTCGGGTACTAGCTAGTTTACTCAGTCTTCTGGCTTGCTGGAGTCTGCTATCGCTGTTTGTTAAAATTTTATTTGTAACAAAATCTATATTCCTAGATGATTCTTACAGATTGCTTCTTCCTTTCAATCCAACAAAGCCATCTTACAAAACGATTTGACGCTTAGATTGCTGCAATTCCCCCTGTGGAATTCTCTTCTCTTGGTACTCATTCCATAGTCCGTTAAACCATTCATCGCTATATGTAAACACTACACTATCAAAGATCAGACCAAAATCATCAGAAATATATGCTGCCAAATCATCTTGTGAGCTTATCTTGAGCACCTGCAAAAAGATATTTTTACGTAGCTCTTCATTCGTTGATACATATTAAGGAAGAGAGGCTTTCATTTTTCTTGAGGGTAGATAGTAAGCTTTTTTCTCCTTACTTGCTTTTTCACCTATTCCTTTCAAATGTAGGAAATACATGGGCTTCTCTTTCATCTTTACCATGTCTCTGTCCCATTATTATGAATACTGCCTAGACTTCTCTTTTCTCATCAGGATAATAGATAATTCGAACATAATCCGAATCCCTTGAATCCATATCCCCTAGAAACATTCGCTCATGCTCGGGTACAAGCTCATACTTTTCCTGAAGTCTAGCTCGATTAAACTCGGATGGATCTTCTAAATACTCATAATAGACCTGTCTGCATAGTTCTAAAGAGGTTTTTTCTTTCTTAAGCTTTTTAAGCATATCCTGCAATTCATCATACTTATCATTGATTTCGTTTGCATACTGAACTACTGAGAATGTTACCTCGCCTAAATGATCAAGTACGATAGCTGTAGGTTCTTCAAATGAAGTGAATAAGACTTTATTGTCCCACAATTCCTTAACACTTTCGATACTATATTCATATGTAAAAAATGAATTGTAACAAACCACAGCATCATCCTTATAAACAACAATTCGCACCAGATAATTCTTCCCCTCATGCTTCATAAAGGCTGTGAATCCTTGACCCGCTACAGTATCATATCCAATCTCATGAGTAACACGGAAGTCTTCGGCTTTTGGAGAATGCAGAACCCCTCTCGCATTCCATAGCTCCTTCTCTTCCTCAGAAATACGATAGATATTTCGGAGTGTGGGATTTAGTTGTGTAACAGTGTCGCGGATCAAATTCATATATTGACCTTGGTCAAAATTCCACTGTGCATCCACTATCTCATACGAACCCAATCCAAATATAGAGATCGCTTCACCTCGAGGGACACTAGGGACGAGCCAATTATTATTGAGCTTATCAACCAATCCATCTAAATCGACTAGCTCCCAGCAATTAACCATCCCATCCTCATAAACGTCTACATCAATAAAAAAATAACTCCCGCCATTGCATATAAAGCCAGGTATCTTCGTTCCTTCTATCGTTTTCGTTCTGCGAATTTTTTGCATATGGGTCTCCTTTGTCATTTATTAATCTACTCGACTACCGAAATTGCTCTCGCACCCTCATAAGTGCAAAGCCTAATAGATTCTCTCCCCTCCAGTGCTGTGGCCGTTCAGCATCAGGATGATCTTGCGCTAGTCCAATCCCCCATACTTTGTCATAAGGACTAGCTTCCACTAGAACTCGATTCCCAGTCTGGAGTAAATAGGATTTTAACTGCGGGTGCTGACCGAATTTTAATAAATTCGCTTGTTGAACAATTCCTAGCTTATGTGCATTCCACACTTCCTCGTCAAAAGCTTGAACCCTGCGTCCCAGTGCTTTTGCTTGATTTGGATGCTTCTGCTGCAAAATCTGATCACGCATCGCAGTATCGCCAAACAATTCCGCTTTTTTCGCCATCATATAATGCTCTGCGGTAGGGTATGTAATGCCATCCTCTGCAAAAGGAGCTGGATACCACTGGCTGAAGCAGGATTTATCTACAATTCCCTCTCTCTTCGGGGTATTCCCCCAGAAAAACAAATATTTACACTGTTTTTTATGCGATTCCCTGATCAATGTCTGTACATCTTGTATTAGTTCCATCTATTCTACCTCTTTCAAATACTCCTAACAATCATGCACTTAAAATGACTACTCTATATTCGATCTATTTAATTGTTGCTTCACCATTGTACGTACAAATTCTATGTAATAAGCTATCGAAATTAGGTATGTGGTATACTATCATCCCAATCTGCTTGACCATTTCCGCCAACAAGCCAATTAAGCGCATAATGTCTTTCTAACACGACCCCCGCGTCTAATTCAGCCGGAGCATTTCGCTGGTTAACGCGGGCATCCACACACGCCCAGTCATAACGCATAATCAGATCTGCTGCATCTAGTAATTCTTTTTGAGACCTCGGTTCACAATGTTGTATCAAATCGTCCAAGCTATGATATTGAATGAGTAATTCCGAAATTCGTGGGACATGACACGTGCTATCTGGGTATGTTAATTCATCTATCAATCCAAGCGCCCATAGTAAGACCTCGCAGCACTCATACTTCCACACAAACTGAATACATTCAAGCTCATTACATTCTGCTTTTTCTATATATGCTCTTTCCTTTGGTGTCAGCCAATCTCTAACGTGATATACCTTGTCTACCCTCTCAAAATAAGACAAGGCTTCCTCCCGATTTCCCTCTGGAGACAATCGTACTTCCGAATAGAGCGCTACGGCGAACAGGGCACTAACTCTTTTCGCGATAGACGTAAGGTCTCTAATGACTGCATCCTCTTCCACCAACGCTACTCTCAAATGAGCGATATATGGAATATTTCTTGCTTCTAATATAGCAATAGAGCGATTCATTCGATTGCGATCTGCCTCTGATTCTTCTCCCTTATCACGGTCTAACAGGTCAGAATTCGCTATTGGAATGAGTTGCTCCAGCTCACTTTTTCCCTCTAATGAAAACACAAGCCTTCCTTCACTGTTAAATATCTCCATGCTTGGATACAATAAATAAGCATTTATCTCACTTGCAACAGCATAAATAGCATCAATCAAAAAATGGGTCCGATTCGCATCATGGGTAAGCTCAAATCGAATTCCAACGATGCAGGTAAAGCACAAAATCTGTTGAATAACACTTTGCTGTAGATCAAGTCGTTCGGTTTTTACCTGGGAATAGTAAGCAGCCATCCCGTTCATTTGTCGTTTTATTTCTTCTTGATTCGCAATATAATCAATGCGATTTATTTTCATTAAAGTATCATCTTGCAAGGCAATCGTTAACTGCCCACCATCTACCTGATGTGATTTGCTAACTTGCTCAAAATTACTGATAATTGCGTCGAAAACTCGATCGGGGTTACCTATCCCTGTATATAGCGTAATAACGGTCTCTTCCATGTGTTCGCTCCTTTACTGATAAAAGCTACTAGATAGTATCAAAAACTGTACCGCACCTATAATTTCAATAATTCCAGCCTTCCATGGACGAATCGCTTTTCCAGCATAGACAAAAGCTCTCACAGTTGAATAGACATAAGCAATTGTCATCCAGGGAAAGCCTATTAGCCATGGAACAACTAGTAATAGTCCATGATAAATATGAGCATACATGATCCAACGCTTGTTGTCTCGTTCCCGAAAAACTGACTTTACAAAAAATGCACTACCCATAAAATGCAAACAACTGAACAATACAATAGCAGCCATCGTTAAATCAAACTCTCCACCAGCCAAAAGGTAAGAAGCAGCACCTCCAATGGAAAAAATAAGAATGGCACATAAATCGTTAACAATCGCCCTCTCGCTTTTACGCTTTGCATGCCATACATTTACCAAAAGAAGAATAAGGAGAGGTAGTGCAAAAGAAAAAAGTAATGGATGGCTTACAAGCGGTGGTATTAAGCAAATAAGGGCAAGTGAACCGTACGATACTCCCCATTTCACCCAGTGCTCAGCTCTTGTGGTTCGTTTCACATATTGAAGAAACGGATAAGATGACAAATAAAGAAATAGCCAAGCTAGAAATAAGAGAATATGCATCCATTGAGGTTTTCCAGCCAGCATTCCGAAAAGAAACGGGACGCTAACCATTGCCCATCCCCCGTGTTCATGAGGTATTACAATACTACTTTTTTTCACAGAATTTCACTCCTTTCAAAAGGAAACCAATCGTAAATCAATTCTTACAATTCGTTTTGTAAAGCTCTTTTCATCGAAACGTTCTACGAAATAAAAAAAGCCTTCTCCTCTTTACAGACCTGACTACAGAGCGAAGT
>NZ_LSSO01000039.1:0-4353 GCF_001645205.1 Brevibacillus sp. SKDU10
TATTGGGAGGAAGGCGAGATGCGCCATGTTATTAGTGAAGCGACGCCTATTCGAATCTATGCTGGCTATGGAGAAGATGTGGTTCGCATTTTTACAGGACTGATTAAGGGTGAAATTGAAGAGGACGCCGAGGCTAAAACGATCACCTTTCATTGTGTTGATCGGTACGATATGCTTGAAGAATTTGTCTTTTACAAACCGATGACCTATCCGCCAGAAGAAGCGTATGCAGGTGATGGTGGCGCATATGCTTGGCTAAAATCTAGTATTGTTGAAGATATCGCAGTGACTGCTGGATTAAGCAATTGGCGGGTTCATTATGAAGACACCAAATACCCGGATTATGAAATTGAGGATACAGTCTATATTGATGTAAATAAAGGGAAGAACACCTTTATGAAATTTAATAAAAAGACAACTGAATTAGAAGCAGTTACTCAGGAAAGTGTGAAAACAGTGGGAGGCTGGCAAAATCCATTTGTTGCGTCTGTTACCTTTCAGCCAGGAACCAGAGCGGCAGATGCTATTCAGTCATTGCTGCAAGATATGCCCTACAGAGCCTACTGTGACCGATATGGAACCTTTCATGTAAAACGTCTCTCTTTCCTCGATGCCCCCCGATGGCAAATAATGGATTCAGCGAAATGGGAGTTTGTCGATAGTAACAATCTGCTAGAAATGACCTCCTCTACAGACTATTCGCGAATTCGAAATCACCTGATGATTTCGGGCTCAGCAGGCTTGGTTGAGCATTTTTTTGATAAGAGTTTATTAGTGGCCACGAAAGGAAATATTCGAACAGCAGGTATGCATATGGCTTGGATTGAGGAAAAGGATGGAGCTACCATGCGCGGTCTGAAGGAAGAGATTGCTAATAAAATTTTCTTTGATATGAAACGTCAAGCACGTACAAAAAATGTAGTGGTGAAGGGCAATCCATTTATTGAATTGCTAGATGGCTGTTACGTTTATGATGAGAATACGTACACAGCGGGCTACTATCTGATTAAAGGAAACAGGCTTGTTGGCAATGAAAGCGGCATGGTTAACTTTTTGGAACTAACCTGGCACTCTTTGCCACAGTCTAAATAGCCAAAAACTTTAGCGTTCTTGTATTTTTTCTACATCTCCATAAAAAAGCAAGGAAAGTTTACGTATCAAACGATAACTGTTCCTTGCTTTTTCTTATATTGAAATAGAAGCTGAGGTGTTGATAATGTTCAATCGTAACTTTACAAACGCAAATGAAGTTTTCCCCATTATAGACCTGATTAGAAGAGAGCTGAAAAAAGGGGGGCTATACGCAGGGGGGGATGATTTAACCATTGTCCAGAGCCAGAGGGAGCCTGAGGTTGTGAGTGTTGAGGCATTGCGAGAATTGGCATCACATCCATCACTGGTTACTACCGTTATTTATACATATGACAATGGGACAATTGAAAAGCTTAGTCTTGAACGTGATGAAAGCTTAATGATCACGGGTTTTTTAATCGAAGTAGAGCAATCCTCCATTGTAAATGAGGAGCTGGAGGAGGAGACGGACATTCAAGCATTTAAAGCGATTCAGGGCAGCATTATTCGAGAAAACGGTTTGTTTAAGAGTCTTCAACTTGACTATGTAAGGGCGGTGTAGGTGTTGGCAAGTGGTGCTAATTTTGCTAGTTATGTAGTTGGCGGAAGGCTCGATCCGCCTTTTATGCCAACGAAAACAACTCCTTATATTGAGGGGATCATTCTTACCTCCAAAGGTCTTGGCAAGATAGATCATACTTTAGCTATTACTGAGGATAGTGAACTACTTTCCATTGCTGTTGGGTCTTCCCATTATGAAGCAAAGGATTTTTGGAATTTTTACGTAAACAATCAATTGATTTGCAAGAACATCTATACAAAGGATTTACCTGAGGGAATGTATTTAACAGCTCTTATACCATGTAAGGCAGGGAGTACATTCTATTTTGAATTTTTTAATGAGGCTGGAAAAAATAAATTTATTTGGGTAAATTACCAAATGCTTAGGTAGGAAGGGAGGAGATTATATGCCTAATGCTCACCCTTGGCTTGATGTTATGCTGACTGAAAAACATTTACTTGAAGGCCTCGCTGATCTATGTATAGCAAATGGTTGGAGGAAGGAAGCTGAATTTCACAAAGTAGTGTATGCATCGCGACTGACCAAACCAACGATTGTTCGTTTCTTTTTACCTTTGGCTCGCCCCTATGTCGATATTCCCAAGCTAGCATATCCAGATGATTTTTATATTTATTTGGATGGAGAATTGATGCCTAGTACGTATTATAGCGTTTTGGAGAAGGCAGATGGCGGTTTACGAATTGAATTCGAGCCAGGTGTACAGGGCCAAGCTGCCATTTACTACAGTGAGATAGAGGGCTCAGATGAGTTTGAGTTTTACGTCGCTAAACACTATATCGTACGAAACATCTCTGGAAATTTGTTTGGGATGGCGGTACTTGGAAAGGTAAAAGAAGAAATTTATAACACAGGTGAGAGAGTACCTTTCGCTGTTTATCATCCATCTGCAGATTGGGGTACGCAGCTTATGCCACATGATACAGGCATTTTTTCTTGGGCAATAAAAAAAGTGGAGGAAGAAGACCTGTATGAACGGCACACGTTGTATTTCTATCAGCTTGATAAATTTATTTTAGGCGGAAATATGATCGTAGGCTGGCAAGATCCAAAAGAGTTCCAAAGAGTTGCACTGGATGTAGAGCTTCAGGCCGCGATGTGGGGATTACAGGCCAAGTCACAAGCCTTGCATTACAAGGTTACAGAGCAATATCCGCAATTTTATCAGTCTCCAATTGTTACTTCGAGAACCCGCATTCCACAGCTAGAGAGCATTGGTGATATCCATGGATTGCATGTTAAATACACCAATTGGTGGAGCGATAGCAACGTGTTTGTTAAAGGCTTTGTGGATGGTAAATCACTGATGTTTATCATTACTTCTGATACCGCACCTGTTTGGAATAGTAATGCGGTACCGGCTATTCCTCTTTATATGGGGGATTTTGATGTAGAAGGCGAGACAGAGGAAGTGTTGAAGCGAGAGCTTGTCTTCGAGCTGGACCAGGCCACTCGGAAAAGGATGACCATTGTATCCAATAATCCTATGAATTCGAAGGGATCAAAGGTCAAAGTTTGGTTATCTGGAGATGTAAATGGAGATGAAGGTGAGCTTGTAAAGGTATCTGTTGAAGGGGTAGAGATAGGTGTTTTTAATACAACCGGCTATCAAAAACCCGTTGATAAAAAAGCGGATGCAGAGTACCTAGGAGAGTATGATGTTTTTGGAATTGATGCTAAGAGCACGATTACAATAGAGATTCAGAGTACTGCTGGGGTGAATGCTTATTCTCCTGTATCAGCCCGCGTATGGCTGGATTTTACTATTTATACAGATAAGGGTGGCAAGCCTGCAGCTTTGTTCGCGGGGTCTGCTTTAAGTAAAAAGGGTGCTAGCGTAGATAATGCACTAAGAGCTTCTGCCGCATTTAACTATGATGATTACGACGATGCTAACGGGCAAGATACCTTGCTGCCTATTTTAAAGGAATATCCAGTCCATGCGAGTAACGGAATCGACTCTGTCATGGTTAAAAGAACAAAGTACGGTGCACGTTATCAATCCTATTATTTTTCTTGGAATGTTCCACCTAATAGTATGCCTCCTTTGCGTGAAACTAAGAAGAAAGAAAAACATCCACGGGCTTGGAACAGCTATATGCAAGAGCTATACAAGTATCAATTCAACCCTTCCAGATATAGTGAAAAAGCACATGCATCTAAAGCTATGCTGATTCATCCTGAAGATGGAGCTCATGGAACGCTACGACATGTTATTTTTGTATCCCCCTTAACTATAATGAATGGTGATGAATTAGCTGTAGCCGATCAATACTGCGATGTAGACGGAAATCATAAATATCTAATCTATTCCTACTATTTGGTAGAGGGAATTTCCCCCATGACGAAACGGCCTGGAACTCCTTTTCGTCCAGCAGGACTCGGGATTTTAAAAGATGGAAACATCACGCTTCCGCCAATACCTCCCGATCCACCGCCGCCACCGCCATTCGTGGTAACCATTACACCATTCTTTTCGCGAATTAAGACTGGGGAATCCGTTAACTTTACATCAAGTTATAGTAGGCATTCACCCATACTTCATTTTGAGTGGAATGGCTCAGGGGACCAGCATAAAGGGAGTTATTCCGTAGATCAGGCTCAATTTACATTCAAACAGAATGGAACCTACACGATAACCTTAACGATTGTAAATGAGCAGGGGCAAAAAGGGAAAGCGACGGCAACGATTGAAGTTATAG
>NZ_LSSO01000040.1:0-2105 GCF_001645205.1 Brevibacillus sp. SKDU10
ATGATCAGAATGAAAAAAACGGTAAGAAGCCCAGTTTGCTAAAGGCAGTTCTGGCTGCTGCAATAAAGTTGGGGTAATAGCGTGTAAAGAAATGCTCCCATCTTGCCAAATCAAGCTAAGCTCTCCCTGACATGATAACTGGTTGTGAACGGTAGAGGGAAGAATGTGCTCTTCTTCCAAATAAAAGCGAAAAGCAGCTAAGCCTTTAGAAGGATTGGCTAAAGTAGCCAGCAGCTTTTCTTGGAAAGCATTGATTACATCAGTAGTAATTTCTTCATGAAAAATTAGGGAGCTGTTCAAATAAAAGTCTCCTTTACTGAATTTTTAAACAAATGTAACGGAAAATCCACTTCATTCACGACCAAAAAACGGTAAGATGAAGTAGATCAAACATGTACTTTTTTATCCTAGCTCAATTAACAGATAGGCAGGAGCCGTTACACAAAATGTAGTGGAATGAGGCTCGGTTACTGTACGATTCGCTCCCCATCCGCAAATAATGGATGAAAAAATCTTGCTTATTCGACCATCAATCCAGCCAGTATGCATCTGCTTAAAACCGATAGGATGACAGCAGTCTCGTACCAATAAAAAATAACAGTCCATTTGTTCGCTGTGATATAGATGCTGATAACCGCTCAATATAAGGGGAGGAACTTTTTCATCCATGTGAAGAAGTGGCGGCGAAGAAATTTCGTCCTCTGATAACAGCGTTGGTAAGGAATAAAGGAAATGGGCCCCTGTTAAGTCCTCAGGCTTGTCTATATCAACGGCAGATTCCTCTAATATGGATACAGAGGGGTATAAGGTTCCAATGGAATGAAATGGTTGATAATCCTTATGGCCTTCCAACGAAGCAAGTCGTAATCGTGATGCCGTGTGTAATAATTGTCGTCTATGAGAAGGCTGCTGCAAGTAAAGTCGCAAAAGACCTGCAAAAATTTCGGTATCAACCCAGAAAAGCTGGGAGACATTTAATGGGGACGGGGCTGTTCTTTTCTGTTGATCTTTATGATTGATCTGAGAAATGGAGAGCCGGATTGCCAGTTGGGCATACAAATTTGTTATGAGCGCGTTCATAGTAGGGTGCCATTGTTCAAAAAAGGTGGCACCATCCTGATATTGAATGAATTTAGCTTGAGGTCTTACTTGAGATGTAGCTTGTAGTGTCGCTCGCCAAAATTGCGACTCATAAAAACTGCCGTCACTACGACAGAGCCAATGTTTTTCTTGCTGTATTTTTATGTGAGACTGCAACGTGTTCGGTATTTTTTCTTGGAAAAATCGTTTATGCTCCAAGCCCATTTTCCTGATTAGGAAATGCCAGTCATGAAATTCACCTAACGTCTCTAAAGTAGTTGGGGGCGGGAGCTGTTTTTCATGTTCGCAAAACCTTTGGAAGATTTTCCATCTATTTTCATGTAAGACAAGGTTATTACGTGCTTGATGAAAGGCGGCAATTGCAGCGGATTCGGTTAGGTGAAAGATGGTGGCTTGTCCCATCTCTTTTTTTGTTGACCAGAGTGTTATACGTAAAATACTATGCATGCAGGATTGTTGAAAGTCAGCAAGTCCATTGCTCCAGGAGAAGGTCTTGGACTGACATTCGGTGATGTGAATAGTCAGCAGTAAGCCAAATTGATCAGCAAGCTGTAATAAACTTGAACAAATGGATGATAAGGTAGGCGGTAGGACAAATGGATCGGTGGCATGGGGCATATCAATTCCTCCTTCCGTGCTGTAGAGCCATTTCGTTCAGTGTAACATGTGCGGCAGTCAAGATATGGCAAAGCATGACGGAGGAAATAGCGAAAGTTCTCGACAAGAATCGGGTATTTCTCCACATTTTATAGATTGTAAAATAAGCCTATTACCTGTTATTATGGAGTGTATGCAAAGACGAGGAGGAACTTATGAAACGCCTTGATATTCGTAATATCGCAATTATTGCCCACGTTGACCACGGGAAAACGACACTGGTTGACAAACTTCTAATTCAGTCCGGTACATTCCGTAGCAACCAACATGTGGCTGAGCGTATGATGGATTCCAACGATCTAGAACGTGAACGTGGAATTACAATCTTAGCGAAAACCACATCTGTA
>NZ_LSSO01000041.1:0-10686 GCF_001645205.1 Brevibacillus sp. SKDU10
TCGCTGTCGCTTCTGATCTCGTGCTATGAGTGTCGTTTATTTTTGTTTTTTTCGGGATGTGTGTAAAAGAGCCAGCATTAATATTGCTGAAAATTCCCCGCCTGTACGGCTGTCTGCCCGATAATTATACCGCCAACAAGTCCGACGGTCTGTCCGATCGGAGCCGGTAGCCGAATTCCTGCCTCTCGCATCATTTCCAGTGTTACTTCCATAATGAATGCCTCCAGGAGCGGATGGAACGGAACCCTTTCTCTGGATTCTGCGATTGACAGGATTAACTGAAGAGGAATGACCTCATAATTAAAAGTAATGAAAGATATGTAGATTGACGGTAAAAATAGTGCGACAAAAAAAGCAAAGAAACGGAGCAAGCGAATGAAGGAAGCATAGATCCACCGCATGCTATAATCATCTACGCTTTGAAAGAATGAAACAAACGACACTGGTCCGACAAGCACACTCGGCGATCGGTCAACAATGACGACATATCGGCCTTGCAAAATATGAGAAGCAGCAGAATCAGCTCGCTCTGTCACCAATAGCTGAGGGAACGGAGAAAATGCACTATCCTCGATCAGCTCTATCAGTTCGCCCGTATTGATAATGCAGTCGATATCCAGTCCTTCGATGCGTTGAACAAGTTCCTGTAAAACCTCTGGAGCGGCCACATCCTGTAGATACATAATAGATAGGTTAACCGGGCAACGCGCCCCTGCTTTAACCTGCTTAATTTTAAGTTCACGGTTAGGAATATAACGCCGAATTAGGGCGATATTCTGTGAGCCCGTTTCGACGAATCCCTGATGTGAGCCTAGAATAGACGTTTCGATCGATGGGTCGGCAATCGATCGCTGCGGCCATCCGCTTGTATCAAGGATGTAAGCTTCCGTAGAGCCAGAAAGAAACAGCACACTCTTGCCATCAAGGAGCAGCTTTTCAATTTGTTCCATATCGGACTCTGTTTCGATTTTGCCCACGCTAATAGGAAGGGAACCCTCCGTTATTGACAGTGATTCGATAAGCGGACGAAGGACATCATTATTGATTGAGTTCATATCGATTAAGCCTTCGAAATAGACGAGCATAGTTTCATCTGCGTGCGGCGACTCGATACTTCTGTAGACCAGATCAGGAGCGTCAGAGAAAATGGATTTCAGCCGTTGAATATTATCTGACAGCCGTTCACTTACTTTACCGTACTGTTCTGGCATTCTGTTCACCCTCACGATTGTTCATATGAGTGAAGTCTGCCTCACAAGTTTCCATTTTATTCTTTAGAAATGGGAATCGGCTCTTAGGTTTCACACATTTGCCTGCTGATTTGTCTTTACTTATGATGACAAAAAACTAGGAGGCATGACTTGTGAAAACAGGCACGTGGTATGATGTAGATGAAATGATTGCAGAGCGAGCATAAAAAAGAAATGATGGCAACTGAGGGAATAAGCTCCTTGCTTCTTCATGTTGAAGATGCGGATAGAGCGGCTTTCCTAGCGCTTGAATGGCCATCGGGTCCAAGTTAATATAGTGGATGACGAACCAGTTGCAGGATCTGTGTGGCTCCCTGCCTATGCCTCTATAATGGGCGCACCTCAGCCCATAATCCTAGAAAAGAGCAATCGCGGCGAACGCGGTGCATCAAATGCGTCGTACATGTAAACGATCAAAAAGGCATTCTGATTGTAAAGGATGACAAGCCAATAGGGGTATTTAGTTTTGTTTGGCATCCAGCTACCCATAAAACCCGCCAGTTGTTTTATGTGGTAAATCCTGATAAACTCCAAAAAATCGATCTATCTCTACTCCCTCTTCCCCTCTTTACATCAATTGAAAAATAACAAAAAAAGAGCCTGATCTATCCTTTTTGAGGCATCAATCGGCTCTTCTTTTCCCTTATGTCATTTGGTCCATACCCTCTTCATGCTTCTCTCTCATTCTACTAAAAATTGATGCCAATACAGACCCTGAAATATTATGCCAAACACTAAAAATAGCACTTGGTACTGCTGCTAAAGGAGAAAAATGTGCGGTTGCAATTGCGACTCCCAGACCAGAGTTCTGCATTCCTACCTCCATAGCTACAGCCTTTTGTTTGGCAAGATCCATTCCGCAAAGACGGGCAAACAGGAAGCCCAGCAGAAAACCAAGTACATTATGAAGGACGACAACAGCAAAAATCATCAATCCCGCTGAGGCTAGTTTTTCCTGATTCCCAGCTACTACACCGCAGATAATCATCACTATGGCAACTACCGACACCAGCGGTAATGCTTTCACGCTTGCGGCTGCCTGTCGTGCGAAACACTTTTTCACCAAGAGCCCTAGAACGAGTGGAATGATAACCACCTGAATAATGGAATAAAATAAGGACCAGATATTTATATCTACCCATTTACTTGCAAGGAGCAAAATTAAAAATGGTGTAACAATAGGTGCAAGTAGCGTTGATACAGAAGCGATCGCTACAGCAAGAGCTACGTCTCCTTTTGATAAAAATACCATCACATTAGAAGCAGTACCGCTTGGACAGCACCCTACCAGAATTACACCAACTGCAATTTCTGGTGGCAAATCTAAGCCATAAGCTAAGATAAATGCCAATAGCGGCATCACAAGATAATGGCCAATAACACCTAACGCCACATCTTTTGGACGGCGAAATACCTCTTTAAAATCAGACGCTGAAATAGTTAAGCCCATACCGAACATTACGATGCCAAGCAATGGTATTACATAAGCCCCAATCCATGTAAAATGCTTAGGAAATATATAAGCAATTACAGAAAATAACAGGACCCACACGGTAAATGTCTTGCCTGCAAACGAACTGACCCTCTCCACAAATCCCATCATAAAGCCTCCCTGTGATTTCTCTATCTATATTTGCTGCATGAGTGCATATATTTCTCGCATAGGCCTGAGTATATTTTGCTTAATGCTTGTTTCAAGCTTTTCTTTATCCCCAGTTTGCAACGCATGAATAATGTCCTCATGTTCATGAATGGAAGCCTGATTCATCTCACACGACTGCTTCAAAAATACATATTTAAAGCGACGAATATGATTTTGCAGAGAAACATGAAACTTGCTCAAATACGGATTATCTGCAACATCTGTTATTAGATTATGGAATTGCTCGTCATGCTCCATCGCTTGGAAAGGCTGTTCTCTGGCAATCGCTCCTGCAAATTTTTCGTTCCATTCTTGCAATTGTTCTATATGCTGAGGCAAGATGTGCACAGAAGCGAATTCGGCTGCCAGTGCATGTAATGTTGCAAGTGTAGGATAAACTTTTAAGATATCTTCCTTCTCAAGATTAGTCACTCTCGTCTCTTTCCCTGGTTGCATATGGACCAATCCCTGTACTTCAAGTAATTGAAGAGCTTCTCTTACAGGTGTTCTACTCACGTTTAATGCTTCCGCCAGTTGAATGTCCACCAATTTTTCTCCTGGCTCTAGTGTCCCATCTATGATCCATCTTTGAATGTGAGAGAAGGCACGGTCTTTAGCTGACACTCGAATAGGTGCTACGTAATTACTAGGAATTGGCATGTCTTCCCTCCTTATTCAATATGTAATATATCGCATACAGCTTGTACATTCAACCGAATTTTCAATCTATTTACACTTCCAAATTATACAAAAGGACCGTAGCTGGGCTTTATCCCAACCACGGTCCTTTTCGTTAGCTTTCCTTTTACAAACTACACAATCCGGTTGTCGCTTGCATGCAAGGCTTGTTAGCCGCTATTAGCATCTCATACCTTATTAGAATGAGGTATCCTTTACACGCTGGTTCAAGAAATCAAAATCTTGATCATGGAGCGGCTCCACTTTCCCTTTTTGATAACCGCTTCCTTTTGTGGAAAAGAAGTCATGCGTACTCGTTTCTGTACGAATCCCATTCAATACAACAGGATGAACTTCTTCCTCATCAAAAATCGGTTCTAGCCCTAGGTTCATTAGAGCTTTATTCGCATTATAACGAATATACTTTTTCACTTCATGTGTTAAACCAATGGAATCATAAAGTGTTTCCGTATATTCTAATTCATTTTTGTATAGAGCTTGAAGAAGTTCATCAACAAACACTGTTGCTTGTTCCTGCTCAGCCTCTGTTAATCTAGCAAAAACCTCTTGGGCTAGCAAGCCGACAAAGACACCATGCACACTTTCATCACGGATAATTAGCTTGATAATTTCTCCGCTGGCTACCATTTTCCCTTGACCTGCTAAAAACAGTGGATAGAAGAATCCAGAATAAAACAGGAAGCTCTCCAAAAATACGGAAGCTACCATCGCTTTATACAGGCTCATATCGTCGCCATCTTTGATACCTCTGTAGATATCATCAATAACTGCTGTTTTATACTGCAGATGTTTATCTTCTTTTACCCACTGGAAAATTTCATGAATCCGCTCAGAACTTGCTACTGTTGTAAAAATAGTGCTGTAGCTCTTCGCGTGAATCTCTTCCATCGCTGCCTGGAAAATTAGAATTGCTTTCTTTTGCTTCTCTTTAACATGCTGGGCAATCATGGGCATGCCAACATTTCCTTGTTCTGTATCAAGCAATGTTAGCCCACCTAATACCTTCATGTACGTATCCCGTTCATTGTCCGTTAGATTCGTCCATGACTTTAAATCCTTCGAAATTGGAATTTCTGTATCTAGCCAGAACTGAGATGTATTTTGCGTCCATAGCATCTCGGTATACTGGGTTTCCGGTTCATTCCAGTTGACTGCTTCAAATTTAGACATTGCGATGCTCCTCTCTTATACGCTGCAACTAACGCATTCCTCAATGGTTTTTTTCTTTGTACGGGTATAATACAGCGTCTTTAAGCCCTTTTTCTGAGCATAGATGTAATACATAGCCAAATCCCGTGTGGTTGCGTCATCTTTTACATACAGAATAGTAGAAATCGCCTGGTCGATATGCACCTGAACTTCTGCTACTAGATCAATCACATTAAACATGTTCATGTCATATGCTTCTTTGTAGTAGAAGAAATTGTCATCATCTAAGAACGGCATCGGATAAATCGTTTTGGAATCTCCATATTCGCGTTCCTCGATACGCTGTGTAATAGGTGCAATAGATGCCGTAGAGGACTGTAGATAAGAGATCGAGCCCGTTGGAGCAATCGCCAAACGATAAGCATGGTAAAGTCCGTGGGTTTGTACCTCATCCTGCAAGCGAACCCAATCTTCCTTCGTAGGAATATGGTGGCCTTCGAACAATTGCTGAACCCTTTCTGTTTTTGGTGAATAATCGTGCTGCTTATAACGTTCGAAATAGCTACCGGATGCATATTCACTGTGCTCGAAATCTTGGAAAGTAATTCCTCTCTCTTTTGCAATTAGCATAGAACGTTCTAATGAATAAAAATTCAAGATCATAAAGAATGTACGCGCGAAGTCAATCGCTTCTTTTGACTCATAAGGAATCTTATTTTTAGCCAAGAATCCGTGTAGATTCATAGCTCCCAAGCCAACAGAATGAAGCTCTCGGTTTGCCTTTGCCACAGATGGAACGATCGAAATATTTGTACGGTCACTCACCTCTGTCAGAGCATCCATTGCTAGATGAATCGTGTCTCTCATTCTCTTATTCGCCATTACATTTACAATGTTAAGAGAGCCAAGGTTGCAAGAGATATCGCGGTTAATAACATCCTCCACCCCATAATCATTAATGGTGGAAACTTCACTAAGCTGAGCGATTTCACTGCATAGATTAGAAAATTTAACTCGGCCAATCTCTTTTAATGCGTGATATTCATTAACATTATCAACATACATAATATATGGGTAACCAGATTCCATCTGGATTTGAGCTAATTTCATGATCAGATCACGTGCGCCGATTTTTTTCTTACGTACACGCGGGTTATTGACCAGCTCGTCATACATGCTGGTGATGTCCATATCGTCTAAGTGCTGCCCGTACTCTTTGAACACAGTATGAGGATAGAATAAGTACATGTCTTTATCTTTTTCTACTAGCTCAAAGAATTTATTAGGTGTAACAACGCCAAGTGATAAGGTTTTTATTCTGATTTTCTCATCGCTGTTGATTTTTTTGGTATCTAAGAATTCTTGAATGTCAGCATGGAAAATATTGAGATAAACAACTCCACTACCATCGCGTTGACCAAGCTGATTTGCATATGAGAATGCATCCTCAAACAGCTTCATTACAGGAAGAACCCCGCTAGCTTTACCATCTAGTCCTTTGATTTGCTCGCCAGCGGCACGGATTTTGCTCAGGTTCAAGCTTACACCGCCGCCAATTTTGCTTAATTGCAAGGCTGAATTAATAGAGAACCCAATCGAATTCATTGAATCATCTACCTCAAGCAAGAAACAGCTAACTAGCTCCCCGCGACGTTTTTTACCTGCATTCAAGAAGGTAGGAGTAGCAGGCTGATATTCTTGTGAGATTAACAGGTCTGCAAATTGCAGTGCTTTTTCGCTATCCCCTTTTGCTAGGAACAAGGCAACTACAGCAATTCGATCCTCGTAACGTTCAAGGAATTTGCTTCCATCGTTCGTTTTCATCGCATAATTATTATAAAACTTGAATGCACTCATGAAGGATGGGAAGCGGAATTTTTTATCATATACATAGCGATAGACCCGTTCGACATCGGCAAATTCATAGCCTTCAAACACTTCAGCTTCATAGTAGTCATTTTCAATTAAGTAGTTAATCTTCTCACGTAAGTTATGGAAAAAGACCGTATTCTGATTTACGTAATCAACGAAATAACTCTTCGCTGCCTCTAAATCTTTATGAAACTGAAATTTCCCGTCTTTCTTCACCATAATTTCGTTGTTCAACGTGATCCATTGTGGTAGTTGCGTGGACAAAGTGAAATACCTCCTGCTTAAAAGTTTCTACATCTCGTTTGGTACCGCTCAATTCAAATTTCATGACCAATGGTACATTGTATTGTTCGGCTATCTGGTCAGCTGCAAGTCCGTAGCGAGTCCCCCAATTCATGTTCCCGCTAGCTGCAACTCCCTTCATCCATTGAGAGTGTTGCGTTAGAAATTGTCGTGTCGTTTCAGGAACTTGTCCAAATCCCGTTGTATATGTAATCAGAATGAAAGGTTCGTTTATGACGATATCATCGGAAATTTGTATACAGCGAAAATCTAGTTTTTGGACGAAGCGTTTCACATTTCCTGTTTTGGAATCATATACGATCAGCATCGATACACCCCCCTTTCAGGTATAAAGGACATAAGATGGTAGCAAGCTGACTGCTGATAAATGTAACTTTTTGCCAACATAAAAAGCTCATCCCTTCATGGGTGAGCTTTAAAACGGCACAACAAAGAAAAAATAGCAAAGCAAATAGCCGCTACTATTTAATCCCCGTACCGTTTCAACTTCCCACTCCCCGAAGATGCGAAACTAAGAGAATGGGCAGGTCTACTGACTTGTGTTTCACTTTACTTTGAGCCCTTCCCATATAAGTCGCCTGAGACATGCTTATACAGTGGTTTTGCTCATTTCATCCACACTTACAGTTGCGGGGACAGCTCTGGAATTTCACCAGATTCCCTATTAAGTCGCAAAATGACACCTAATTCTCGGCGGTAAAGTAACTTTTTATCAGTATGTAGTATATAACATTCATATGAGACACTAAATGTAGTCTTGTCACCTAGCATACAATGTTTCTATCAAAAGAGCAAGATACAAAATGCCTACGAGTTAAAAATAAAACTCGGCTCATAAATAGACAGAAAAACAAGCTAGATTTCATGCAAAAATGCCTCTTTTATATGTTTTTCCAGCTCATAACTACACTCCTATTCTTATATAACAGAGCATCCACTCAGACTGTTACAGCTTACCTAGTAACGTAACTATTACTGGGAAACTCATAACTAGACTTCAACAAACAGGCGTAGAGGCTAACACAATTATCCATAATTAGCTTGTTTCATAAGAACAAATGTTCTATAATTGAAGTAAGCAATCTACATCCCTTACAGATATATCATTGTACCAGTATAAAGTCATTTTGATAACATGTTTATATGTATTTA
This sequence comes from Brevibacillus sp. SKDU10, assembly GCF_001645205.1. Classification (NCBI taxonomy): domain Bacteria; kingdom Bacillati; phylum Bacillota; class Bacilli; order Caryophanales; family Paenibacillaceae; genus Brevibacillus; species Brevibacillus sp. SKDU10. The sequence continues at coordinate 8,068 of NZ_LSSO01000041.1, forward strand.
TTTTAATAGACGAAGTTGAGCAAAGGATGGTGGTCATTCTCATGTCTGTTACAAAACAACGGGATTCCTTGCAACTCCTTGAGAAAATCCCTTCTTTTCCTTGGTTTGTTGAAAAATATGTGGATCACAAAAGATCAAAGCGCGCTTCGGTCTCCACTTTACTCGGCTATTTGCGTGATTTTGAATTCTTTTTTCGGTGGCTAATGGCAGAGGGCCTTTCCACCGCCCAGGAAATGAGCGAAATTAGACTCGATGAATTAGAGGGACTACGCAAAGAAACCGTCGAAGCCTATCTTCTCTACTTACAGGACTCTCACTTATTTGAGCGTTCGTTGCTATTAACAAAACCCACTAAAAGTGCAAAAAAAGAATACAGTGATTTGACAATATCTCGCAAGCTTTCTAGTTTAAAATCCCTGTTTTACTATTTATCTGCACTCTCAGAGGATGAACATGGCGAATCTTACTTGAAGCGAAACGTGATGGCAAAAATTGAGTTACATGTAGAAGAGGTTACACCGCTTGCTCGTGCAAACGCTATCCGCTCTAAGATTTTAATAGATGACCAAATCCAAAAGTTTGTCGATTTTGTATATCATGGCTACCTAGAGTTTTGTGATACCAAGAAAAAGCTACATTTTCACTATCGAAATCGGGATCGCGATGTAGCCATTATCGCTCTAATCCTTTCTGGCGGATTTCGTGTCTCTGAAATTGTTAATTTGAACCTACAAAATGTGGTCTTGGAAAAAAATCAGGTCTTAATGATTCGAAAAGGCAAAAAAGAGGATGCTCCATTCTTCAGTGACTGGGGAAAGGAATATTTGCTTCGTTATTTGAATACACGCCAAAAGTATCAGCCGCCTGCTCATGAGGACGCGTTATTTCTCACGGTATCACCTACGAACCCAATCGGACACCGCATCGATCTACGTTCCGTTCAAAAATTAGTTAAAAAATATGGAAGTGCATTCGGAATGCCGGACATTTCTGTACATAAATTACGTCATAGCTTTGCTACCCAATTTTTGCGCTTAAACCCTGATCCTCATCAGCTTCAAGCTCAATTAGGACATTCAAAAATAGATACGACGATGCAATACGCCCATGTACTCGATGATGCGTTGAGTCAAGCAGTCAATCGAACAACCAGTAAATTGTAATGAAACGCCCCCTCTTCGTTACATGAAAATACCTACAACGTCAAAGCTGCACCCAATCTTATTCGTTACACGATCCTCCCGTTATGCTAAGACATACAAAAAAACAGGCAGCATCCTTCTCTTTGAAAGATAGCTGCCTGCTCCTATTTACTTACTATTCTGGGGCCAATCTATTCTTTCCCTTGCATGGCGTACCACATTTCATAGAGCTGTTTGATCTCTTGTTCTTGTGCTTCTAGTTGATTCTGGTAGTGGACTAGCTGTACATAGTCATCCTTAGCTTGCTCCATTTCTCGCTGCCACGCCTTACATTGCTCCTCTTTTCGAGCGATCTTTGCTTCCAATTGCTGAAGCTTAAATGCATTCACTTTAGGAACTTTCGCTTTAGGGAGAGAATTAGCCAGTGCCAGATCTTCATTCTCTGTTTGCTTTGTTTGAAGTACAAGATCTACCGTTTCAGCCTGGTCACATCGTCCCTTTTGTTGCCGATCAGTATGACTCTGCGTTTTGTCTTGTATTCCTTTTGCGATCTTGTCTTTTTGCTTGTGCACTCCTATTGTATGATTGGTAACGAATCGGTGCTTTCTGCGCTTTTCTCTCGCTTCCTCATAGGTTCCTTCATAATGGATTAGACGCTGATTATCAATCCAGCAGACGCCGCCTACCATTTTTTGCAAGAAATACCGATCATGAGATACAACGACAAGTGAACCTTGATAATGGAGCAGGGCTTCCTCTAATGTTTCTCTCGCTTCAATATCCAAGTGGTTTGTAGGCTCATCTAGTATAAATAGATTGATGTCTTGATGCATTAACTGAGCCAGCCTTAATCTCATCCGCTCTCCACCACTGAGCTGTCCCACTTTTTTAAAAACTTGCTCTCCATAAAACAAAAAACCTGCCAGGATATGCCGTGCTTGTGCTTCTGTTACAATGGCGATCTCTCGAAACGCGTCAATCACACGCCGATTGGGATCTCCTTCTAAAGCCTGTTGTGATAAATAACCGATCTTTACTTGGCTTCCAAGTGCTATCGTACCTGCATCCGGTTCTAGCTCCCCTAAAATCATTTTAAGGAGCGTAGATTTTCCACTGCCATTGGAACCAAGCAAAGCTTTCCGCTCCCCATATCGCATGGTAAAATTCGCTTCTTGTAATAGGCACACATTCCCAAAGGATTTCGTCACATCACTCATTCTTATTACATCTTGACCGCTTCTATCTGCCCTGCGAAAAAACAAATCCATTTTGTCAGCTTCAAGACGCGGACGTTCGATTTTTTCCATACGTTCCAAAGCCTTCTCCATACTTTTGGCTCGGCGATGAAAGGAAGCGTTGGGAGGATTCGCTTGGTTTCCCCATTCTCTTAGTCGCTTAATTGCTTCTTTCATTTTCTTGATTTTCTTTTGCTGTTCTTGATAATCCGCGAATTGCCGCAAGAGATGCTCCTCTTTTT
>NZ_LSSO01000042.1:0-8851 GCF_001645205.1 Brevibacillus sp. SKDU10
ATCTATACATTTATGCCGATAGCTCTACGTGTCCTCCAAAAAATTCAAAACATCGTGCGTGAAGAAATGAATAACGCAGGTGCTCAAGAGATTTTAATGCCAACGATTCAACCGGCAGAAATTTGGGAGAAAAGTGGCCGCTGGGATCATTATGGTCCTGAGTTGATGCGTTTACGTGATCGTCATGATCGTCGTTTTGCTTTAGGGCCAACTCATGAAGAGGTTGTAGCTACTTTAGTAGCTAGTGAAATCAACTCCTATAAAAAACTGCCAATTAACTTGTATCAAATTCAAACAAAATTCCGCGATGAGGTACGCCCGCGCTTTGGACTCATTCGTTGTCGAGAATTTATGATGAAGGATGCTTATTCTTTTGATACAACTCAAGAGGGCTTGGATAAGAGCTTTGATGATATGTTCCATGCTTATCACCGTATTTTCACTCGTGTTGGACTTAATTATCGTGCGGTAGAAGCAGATGCGGGTTCTATTGGTGGAACGGGAACGTATGAATTTATGGCGTTGTGTGAAATCGGTGAGGATACGATTGCTTATTCTACAGAGGGCGATTATGCAGCTAATCTGGAGAAAGCGGAAGTTTTGTATAACGGACCAACTTCCCCAGAAGCAGACGTAGCTCCATTAGAAAAAATTCACACTCCAAACATCAAAACCATTGAGCAATTAAAAGAGGGTCTGGGTGTTGAAGGCAAAGATATCGTGAAAAGCTTAGCATACATGGTGGATGATCAGTTTGTACTTGTTTTGATTCGTGGTGATCATGAATTGAACGAAGTGAAGCTGAAAAATATGTTTGACGCAATTGATGTACGCATGGCGACTGAAGCAGAAATCACTGAGAAGCTAGGTGCTCCAGTTGGTTTTGTTGGTCCTGTGGGTGCTGGTGAGAGAAAAATTGAGGTAGTAGCGGACAACTACGTTCAAGAGGTGGCTAGTGCCATCATTGGGGCAAATGAAGTAGATTACCACTTGAAGAACGCGCAGTATGGAAGGGATTATCAAGTATCTCGTTTTGCTGATCTGCGAAATATTCAGGAGGGTGACGTTTGCCCGCGTACGCAGGCTCCAATCGCTTTTGCCCGCGGTGTAGAAGTAGGTCACGTATTTAAATTGGGTACAAAATACTCAGAGCCAATCGGTGCTAAATTCTTAGACGAGAATGGCCGTGAACAAACAATGATCATGGGATGCTACGGTATCGGCGTATCTCGCACGCTGGCTGCGGTAATTGAACAAAACAACGACGAAAATGGTATCATCTGGCCAACGTCAGTTGCTCCTTATCATGCACATGTAATTCCAATCAATGTGAAATCTGATCAACAGCGTGAAATGAGTGAAGAGATTACAGCGGCATTGGAAGCTGCGGGAGTAGAAGTATTGTACGATGACCGTACAGAACGTGCCGGTGTGAAATTTAAGGATGCCGATTTACTTGGTTTACCGCTTCGAATCACGGTTTCTGATAAATTGGAACCAGGCACAGTTGAAGTTCGCATTAGACGTACAGGTGAGGCTACTGTGGTAGCTGTGAGCGAGCTTGTCTCTTATGTAAAAGAACAGCTAGCAAACCTATAGAGTTAGGTATCAAAAGCAATGCAGGATTTGCTTTGAATGTTGTAGAAGAGAAAAAGGTACCCCAGAAGCGCAAGGGGTACCTTTTCTATGTAGATATTACCGTTGGTTCTGCTTAGCATTTTGTCGTAAGGTAGAGAAGGAGAAAAGCGAGAGGTGAGAAAAAATGGATCTATTAACAGAACAAAAACATAGATTTTCTCTGCTCCTCAAGCAATTAGAGGTTCCCCAAGAGATGGTTGAGCGATATTTTACCGAGGGGTATATTGAGAAGCTGGAAGTATATAAACAAACCAAAGAATGGATATTTCATTTTACATTTGAAAAAATGATGCCAGTTGATATATATCGTGCATTTACGAAACGATTGCAGCAAACCTTTGCGCATTTAGCTAAGGTTGACGCGATTTTTCGTTATTCCTTGCAGCCGCCCGTACATATTGTGGTGGAAGAATACTGGGATTACTTGCTAAGCGATCCAGATGCACATTTGCAAACATTGGTAGGTACCCTGAAAACAGGACGAGTGGAGACAGCGGGGGACCAAGTAAAGCTATTGTTACCTACTGAGATGGCAGTAGATATTATGAAATCGAAAAAAGCAGATGAACAACTGACCCAAGCATTTTGGAAGATTGCACAGGTACGCCCGCGCTTTCTGTTCCAAGCCGAAGAAAATGACGAGGCTATGCAGGCCTTTATTGAGCAACGTAAAGAAGAAGAACGAGCGTTGGTTAAAAATGTCATGACGCAGCAAGCCCAAGCAGAGAAAGAGCGTCAGAATGGACAAGAAGCTGAAGCGATTACCACCGTTACCATCGGATATGACATCAAGGAGGAACCTGTACCTATCAGTGAGATTCAAGAGGAAGAAAGACGAATTACGATACAAGGTACAGTCTTTAATGTAGAAATTAGAGAATTAAAAAGTGGACGCCACATCCTAACTTTCCATCTGACAGATTATACGGATTCGTTAACTGTCAAAATCTTTTCTCGTGACAAGGAAGATGTTAAAGTACTTGAAGCAATTAAGGACGGTATGTGGATTAAAGCGCGCGGTAGCGTTCAGCATGATACCTTTATGCGCGAGCTGGTTATGATGGCAAATGACATCAACCAGATTGAACAGCAAGGACGTAAGGACCAAGCAGAGGAAAAACGGGTTGAGCTACACGCCCACACTCCTATGAGCATGTTAGACGGAGTTGTTTCCGTTAAATCTTACATTTCACAAGCTGCTAAATGGGGACACAAAGCTGTTGCGATAACGGATCATGGTGTCGTACAGGCATTCCCTGAGGCTTATAGCGTAGCGAAAAAGAACGGTGTCAAATGTATTCTGGGTTTAGAAGCCTATGTAGTGGAAGATGGTATTAATATTGTATATAACCTAGATCGTGGAGCAACGAATTACGCTATTGATGACAAGACCCCTTATGTCGTATTTGATACAGAGACAACAGGTTTAAATGCGAATGAACATACCATTATTGAAATCGCGGCTGTAAAAATGATAGGCTCAGAAATCATTGAAGAATGGACAGAATTAATTGATCCTGGTATTTTGATTGGACCTAAAACCACGGAGATTACGGGGATTACAAACGAAATGCTACGGGGAAAACAGAAGCTGGATGTTGTCTTGCGCCGTTTTAAAGAATTTGCTGGGGATTCGATTCTTGTGGCCCACAACGCCGAATTTGACCAAGCATTTATTAATGCGTGTGCCATTCGAGTAGGAATGGAACCGTGGACAAATTCTTTTTTAGACACTTTGCCGCTCGCACGTATGCTGTATTCAGGCATGCGCAATTATCGATTAGGAACGCTTGCAAAACGCTTTAATGTTGAACTAATCAATGCTCACCGGGCGTTGGACGACACCGTTGCACTAGCAAAGGTTTTCCAGCTCATGTTAAAAGACGTGAAGGAAGCAGAGATCAAAACACTCTCTGAGCTAAACGAGCGCAGCAACGCTCAAGCGGATTATAAGAGTACCCGTCCATTCCATGCTACGATATTAGTGAAAAACAAGGAAGGCTTAAAAAATCTGTATAAGCTGGTGTCTATCTCGCATACGGAAACCTTCTTCCGCGTACCACGTATTATGCGTAGCCAGATTATAAAATATCGAGAAGGCTTGTTAATTGGAACGGCTTGTAAAGAAGGCGAGCTATTCCAAGGCATTCTGCGTGGTAAACCTGAACAAGAATTAGAAGAGATTGCTACCTTCTATGATTATATTGAGTTGCAGCCCTTAGAGCATTACAAACCTCTATTGCGCAATGAGACGATCCCTAACACGGACGTCGTGAAGACATATCACGAAACACTGATACGCATTGCTAACCATTTGGAACGGCCTGTTGTAGCCACAGGAGATGTTCATTTTCTACACCCTCAGGATCATACGTTTCGTGAAGTATTCTTGCTATCAAAAGGAGATCAGGATGCTAACGACCAACCTCCACTATATTTCATGACTACTGAGGAGATGTTGGAGGCATTCTCTTATTTGGGTGAACAGAAGGCGAAAGAAATTGTAGTAGACAATACAAATGCGCTTGCTGACATGATTGAAGATGTTAGCCCGATCCCAGATCGTTTGTATACCCCTGTAATTGAAGGGGCAGATGAAGAGCTGCGTGATATGTGCTATAACAAAGCGAAGCGAATCTATGGCGATCCGTTGCCAGAAATTGTTGAACAACGCTTAGAAAAAGAACTGACCAGTATTATTAAACACGGATTCGGTGTTATTTATCTGATCTCACAGAGATTGGTGACAAAATCACTTAGCGACGGCTATTTAGTAGGGTCACGGGGATCAGTAGGCTCTTCTTTTGTAGCGACCATGTCCGATATCACAGAGGTTAATCCACTGCCGCCTCACTATGTTTGCCCAAACTGTCAGCATAGCGAGTTTATTATGGACGGTTCCATTGGTTCTGGATTCGACTTAAAGGACAAGGATTGCGAGAAATGCGGCACTAGATATATGAAAGATGGCCAAGATATTCCTTTCGAAACCTTCCTTGGATTTAAAGGAGATAAGGTTCCCGATATTGACTTAAATTTCTCAGGTGACTATCAGCCAAGGGCGCATAAATATACACAGGACCTATTTGGTATCGATAATGTTTTTCGTGCAGGAACGATAGGTACAGTTGCCGAAAAGACAGCGTACGGCTATGTTCGTAAATGGGCGGAAGAGCGCAAGCTAATGCTTCGCGGAGCAGAGATTGCTCGCTTGGTAAATGGTTGCACGGGCGCTAAACGTACAACTGGACAGCATCCAGGGGGGATTATTGTTTTGCCTGATTATATGGATATGGAGGATTTTTGTCCGATCCAATTCCCTGCTGATGATGTTAAATCTGAATGGCGAACAACGCATTTCGACTTCCATTCCATCCATGACAATCTATTAAAGCTCGATATTCTGGGTCACGACGATCCGACCGTTATCCGGATGCTTCAGGATTTGACGGGATTAGACCCGAAACAAATCCCGTTAGACGATCCAAAAACGATGTCTATCTTTAGTTCAACAGAAGCGCTGGGCGTAACGGCTGAACAAATTCGTACGAATATGGGGACGTTAGGAATACCGGAGTTCGGTACGAAATTCGTGCGTCAGATGCTAGAAGATACAAAACCAACCACCTTTGCTGAATTAGTGCAGATTTCTGGTCTCTCACACGGAACCGATGTATGGCTAAACAATGCACAGGAGTTGATACGTAATCAGACGTGTAAGCTGTCTGAGGTTATCGGTTGCCGTGACGATATCATGGTATATCTGATCTATAAAGGACTGGAACCATCCCAAGCCTTTAAAATAATGGAATCAGTGCGTAAAGGTAAAGGTGTCAGCGAGGAAGACCAAGAGGAGATGCGCAAACATGATGTACCTGAATGGTACATAGGCTCTTGTCAACGGATTAAGTATATGTTCCCGAAAGCGCATGCGACTGCTTATGTTATGATGGCGGTTCGGATTGCTTATTGTAAGGTACATTATCCGCTAGAATTTTACGCTACGTATTTTACTGTCCGTGCTGATGACTTCGATATCCCGTTAATGGTACAAGGATCGGCAGCTATTCGCCAACGGATTGAAGAGATTGAGGAAAAAGGTCACGATGCCCAACCAAAAGAAAAATCTCTTTTGACTGTATTAGAGATGGCGTTGGAAATGGTAGAACGAGGCTTTAGCTTTACCAATGTCGATCTATATCGTTCTGACGCTGAGAAGTTCCTGATTGATGGAAACAAGCTTATTGCACCGTTTAATGCGATTCCAGGCCTAGGAACTAACGCAGCAATCAGCATTGTAGAAGCACGTAAAAAGGGTGAATTTTTATCAAAAGAAGACCTGCTCAGCCGTTCCAAAATTTCTAAAACAATTTTGGAATATCTAGACGAGCAGGGAGCCCTTCAAGGTATGCCAGAATCAAATCAATTGTCCTTGTTCTAACGATTAAAAGCATAGTGCAGGTTACTGATCACACTTTGAAAATGGCAACTTTAACGATACATCTATCACTATGTTTAATTTTTGGCAGGGTAGAAGGGGATTGTTAGGTTGCCGTTTTCTAAGTGATTTTTCATAGTAGCGTAACGTAGATTGAAAGCTTAAAGTAGAGGTGGTACGGCATGCGACCGATTTGGATTGGGATTATATCTTCCTTCTTTTTTGCCTTTACCTTTGTATTGAATCGTTCCATGGAGCTTGCTGGAGGCAGTTGGATGTGGAGTGCAGCACTTCGCTTTTTTTTCATGCTGCCGCCATTATTGTTTCTTGTGTTTTTACGAGGAAATCTGGGAATGCTATGGACAGAGATTAAAAAGCACCCAAAAGAATGGATATTATGGAGCACGGTTGGTTTTGGCCTGTTTTACGCCCCATTTTGTTTTGCTCAAGCGTATGGTCCTGGATGGTTAATAGCGGGAACATGGCAGATTACAATCATCTCTGGCTCCTTGCTGGCTCCGTTCTTTTTTGAGCAAAAAACAGGCTCGCAGGGCATACAATTAATGCGAGGGAAAATCTCGATTCCGGGGTTATGGATGTCAAGTATCATTTTGCTTGGAATTGTTTTAATGCAGAGCGAACAAGCGAGTGTACTACAACCTAAAGAGGTGCTGTTAGGATTTTTGCCAGTTGTAGTAGCTTCTTTTGCCTATCCGTTAGGGAATCGTAAAATGATGCAAATTTGTGGAGAGCGAGTCGATACCTATCAACGTGTCCTTGGCATGACGATTTGCAGTATGCCGTTTTGGATGCTGTTATCGATAACAGCTTTGGCAGTAGATGGAGCGCCAAGTCAGAGTCAGGTATTCCAAACCTCTCTTGTTGCTATTTTCTCAGGAATTTGTGCAACTGTGTTATTTTTCCGAGCTACGGAAATGGTGAAAGGCAACATGCGTCGTCTAGCGGCTGTAGAAGCAACACAATCGATGGAAGTCTTATTTGCTACAGCAGGAGAGGTCGTATGGTTATCTGCCAGCTTGCCTACACCAATGGCTTCAGCGGGGCTTTTGCTTATCATGCTGGGAATGATTCTACACAGCCTAGTATCGGGGCGGAAAGAAAAGGAAACACCCCCTATTAATGTATCAGATTGAGTAAGATGGGCTTTACAATGACTGGTATAATAGGCATTCAGCAGGTTTTTGGAAAGTCTGATCAAATGAGGCAGTGGTTGTCAAGACCCATGGTATTATGCTATAATTTTTTTGGAAATACTGGTTATACACGTACGAGAGTGGGGAAACCCACTCTTTCTTCTTGACCACAGAGGATTTCTAGCTAGAAAGCTTCTCGTGCAAAGAATTAGATTTGTGACCACCCGGTGCCACTTTGGTAGCCGGTTACACATTTATAACAGTATGGATCTGCTTAAAGGAGGAACTTGCTTGAGCAAGGTAGTGCAAATTGTTGAGGAACTACTGACTCCTATCCTTGAAGAAACAGGATTGGAACTGGTGGATATCGAATACAAGAAGGAAGGTAGCAACTGGTTTTTGCGTATCTTTATCGACAATGAATCGTCCAACATCGATATTGAAGATTGCGGTACCGTTAGTGAAAAACTAGGCGCAAAGCTGGACGAACTGGACCCGATTCCAACCGCATATTTCTTAGAGGTTTCTTCGCCTGGAGCGGAGCGTCCCTTACGTAAAGAAAAAGATTATCACAAAGCTGTAGGCAAACACGTACATATCACCACCAAAGAAGCGGTGGACGGTCACACGTTGTTTGAAGGTACACTAGAAGCGTTTGACGGTGAGACGTTAACGATTTCTGAACAAAAAAACAAATATACAATTAAAATGGATCAAATAAGCGAAGCCCGATTGGCTATCGTCTTTTAATTGAGGGGAGGACATTAGTACAATGAATGCAGAGTTTATTACAGCACTGCATGATCTGGAAAAGGAAAAGGGGATTGACAAAGAGGTTTTGATTGAGGCGATTGAAGCAGCGCTGATCTCTGGTTACAAGCGCAACTTTAACTCCGCACAAAACGTTCGTGTTGATGTAAACCGCCATTCAGGTCAAGTTCGCGTGTTTGCACGTAAAAATGTTGTAGAAGATGTGTTAGATGCTCGTTTGGAGATTTCTTTGGAGGCTGCTAATGAAATCGATCCAAACTTCCGCATTGATGACATCGTTGAGATTGAAGTAACGCCTCGTGATTTTGGACGCATTGCGGCTCAAACTGCGAAGCAAGTCGTTACGCAACGCATTCGTGAAGCAGAACGCGGACTTATTTATAATGAATTTATTGATCGGGAAGAAGATATCGTAAATGGTATCGTTCAACGCCAAGATTCCCGCGCATATTTTGTTGACTTGGGTAAAGTGGAAGCGGTAATGCCTCTCACCGAAAAAATGCCAACAGATGATTTTAAACCACAAGACCGAATCAAAGCATATATTATTAAAGTAGAGAAAACGACAAAGGGTCCCCAAATCGTCATTTCCCGTACGCACCCAGGACTATTAAAACGTCTATTTGAATTGGAAGTACCTGAAATTTATGACGGTGTCGTTGAAATTAAATCAGTCGCGAGAGAAGCTGGAGATCGCTCTAAAATTGCTGTTCACTCCACAAATGAAGAAGTCGATCCAGTTGGTGCCTGTGTAGGTCCTAAAGTTCTGCGCGTACAAACGATCGTAAACGACCTAAAGGGCGAATAAATTGAATTTGTACGCAGCTCTGAGGACACGGCTGGGTCAGGA
>NZ_LSSO01000043.1:0-4271 GCF_001645205.1 Brevibacillus sp. SKDU10
CCCATCTGAAGTTAACTTTACAACAGGTAAATGATCCACATCATTTTATTTGATTTGTAGTTAAATTGTGCTTAGCGGGAAGGCGGACGATTTTCAAGGAACCTACAGGAATAGGTTGCTGTATATAATAGGTAAAAGACCGTCCTAGGAAATTCGGACGGTCTTCCATTATATCTTTCTTTATTTTATTTTCAATTACAATAGTATTGACTTGTCTCTTTTTCACAAAGTGAACATGTAATCAAAGGGCAGGATCAAATTCCCTTTTACAGTCCTTATAAATCTCTGAGACTGGAAGATGTATTTCTTTAATTCCTATAATAAATTAGTAGTTCTCTTATTTCTAAAGCATGATCCTATTAAGACAAATAGGCCTGTCAGTGATCTAGACAGGCCTATTTCATATCCCCTGATATACCAAGGTGACTAACCTTTAAATCTATATAAATTGTTGAATTCTCCTCTAAAATATCAACCAATTATCAAATGGTCCAAATACCGAGATTGTTACCGCAACATCAATAGGAGTGTTTGAATTTACGTGCAACATAAACTCAACACCTCCATCAGGTCCTCCCTCTGGACCATGCGGACTAATGTTCGTGACATACACATCTGGACCATGAACTGTTAGTCTGGCATTTTGGTTGAAGAGTGGTCCTCCTCGTATGAATTGAGCTGCAGAGATTAAAACAACGGAAGTATTCGTAATATTTACTCCTTGCATGTTAATATTCTTTGCACTTCGCCCCATTTGTCTGGGATAAAAGACTCGGACAGAATATGGTTGAGGCATTTGAACTCCTCCTCTAAATTGGTTTCGCTTAGTACATGCTTAATATTTTAAAGAAAATTTTGTTATTTTTTTATATGTTAAATTTATGGTATTTATACCTCCCAGTGGTGACTTCTGGGTAGGTTAAATCGTTATTATCGAAAGTTTTATCCTAAGTCGAACTATGCCCCACGTCTTGTATCCTTCCATACCTTTTCCCTATTAATGTTACAGAAACTACGGTTCAAACAGAGTTTATTGCAGCATGATGTAAACATTAAGCAAACATATTTTTAGTAGGAGATTTTTTGATTCCAATAAAAAAATACATGATCCAAAAAGAGGATCATGTATAGTGATATCTTCTTTATAAAACGGGATTTCAACTTATTCTATGGAATCGTACATATCCTGCATACCTATCAAAACTACCTTGATACCCCCCGTTAATCCATCCGCCATCCCCATTATTCCAGAATTCACCATCTGTGAAAACCCACACTCCATAAAGAATGTTACCATAACGTACTGTATAAGATGTTTGAATGCCTTGTAGATTATGAGAATATCTTTGATTTAAATTATAAACCACCACATTCTTTTTTCCTTGACCCACTTGGTAAAAAGCATGGTAAAGTGTATCTTTAACAAAATTCTCCTGTGCAACATCTGCTGGAAGAACACTTTTTTCAGACTTATTAATACTTGGTGGAAATTGGTTTGGTGTGTTGATTACATTTTCACTCGCTAATGCTCCTGTCGCTCCTGCTGATAACATCAGAGACAATCCCATTAATGAAGTTAAAAACTTGCGTCCAACTTTCATTTTTACCATCCTCCTCCTAATTCCAATAATAAACCTTTATTGTAAAAAAATTACATAAAAGATTATGGATATATAATAACCTGTTAATTCTGCATTTTCAATATAGTTATTCTGAGTATATTCCTTCTTGACATAAAAATAGCCACCCGATTGATCGAATAGCCTATCCCATATAGACTCCAAGTGAACATTATATATATGTCTAGTATAGAAGCTTGTCCTCTGTTCGTTCGGTTATCATTAACATCTAGAACTGGGATGTTTGTTTTGTTTCACCGCTTATACACTTTAAACATCTCCCAAAACACTATGCTCTTTCTCATAATCAGGTTTTATGATCATCTCTCGTTCTTTACGAAGCTCTTCATTACGGAATGTGTAGATCATTGTCCTTTTCTACGCCCCCTCAGGAGTCGCTTGATTCTCTATCCTTCTCAGCTTTCATGGCCAGTTCTTTTCCTTTGCGCTCGTTCTCTGCAAGAATATCAAGGTAAATCTCAATGAATCGGTCAAGAGCCTCTTTTGATGGTTCCCGTCTACCAATTGCCCAAATTTCCGGTCTCGTTCTTCCATCTTCCATAAGCACCATCCCCCTTGTAGAAGATGTATGCAACGATTCGTTGAGGACAACACTCATGTATGTTTCACATCTTTTTAGTAAATCCAAATGAACATATTTTTGATAATTATTTTATCCTCTCTTAGGTGGAAGCACTTATGAAAATCGGAAAAACCTTAACAAGACTAAGGAACAACGGCATTTAACCCAAGATCAAATGGCGGACTTGTTGGGAGTAAAACGTCCTAGAATGCTTGAGAAAATGGGGATCTGATGTTTGATCGGATTCCATTAGATAAAAATGATAGGCAGTGTATCATGAATGTTTTGCCGGATTATTCTGGGAAGCAAGGAAAATGAATAAGCATAAAAAGAATTAGGAGCATGACATCAGGAGCGACATCAATTAAGGAGTAAATAATGGAGGAAACAAGAAACAACTTGGTCAAACGTTACAAAACGAATTGTCCTTTTACAATCTCTTAAGATTTAGGCTATTATTTCCTCGAGCAAAACCAACTCTTCAATCAGGTAAATTTGAACGACAGGCAAATGAATTCGCAGTAAAATTGCTCATTCACGAAGACAGAATTCAATGCGGAGAAACATCAGATGAGATTTGTCTACGTAACGGTATTTCAACTGAAATGGGTAGGTATATAAAATGGAGAGAAAGTGAGTTTGATGAAAAGAGTAATAATCACCAGAGTAGCGATTTATGTACGTGTTTCAACAGATGAACAAGCAAAAGAAGGCTTCTCCATCCCAGCTCAACGCGAACGACTCCGAGCATTTTGCAAAAGCCAAGGCTGGGAAATCGTAGAGGAATATATCGAAGAAGGATGGTCAGCAAAAGATATTCAAAGGCCGCAAATGCAACGTCTATTAAAGGATATCAAAAAAGGAACCCTTGATATGGTACTAGTGTATCGCTTGGATCGACTTACTCGATCCGTTCTTGACCTTTACTTACTGCTGCAGATGTTTGACAAACATGATGTTGCTTTCAGATCAGCTACTGAAGTATATGACACCTCAACAGCTATGGGGCGACTATTCATTACACTTGTTGCGGCTCTGGCACAGTGGGAAAGAGAGAACTTAGCAGAGCGTGTGAAATTCGGCATTGAACAGATGATTGATGAGGGTAAGAAACCTGGAGGGCACTCCCCATTTGGTTATCACTTCGATAAAGATTTTACATGTACAATCATTGAGCAGGAAGCAAAGATAGTAGAAAAGATATACCAATGGTACGTGGAAGGTTTTGGGTATCGGTCGATTGCTAAGCAACTAAATGGAATGGATGTGCGTCCACGTATCGCCAAACGTTGGAACCATATTTCCATTCGGGATATTCTGTTGAACGACATGTACATAGGCGTATACCGATGGGGTAATAAAATTGTGCTGGATAACCATCCTCCCATCATCTCAAAACAATTGTTCGCCAAGGCAAAACAGACAATGGAGGGAAAGTCCGGTCAATCGCCAAGGAAAGGAAAGTTCCCTTTGACAGGGATACTACGTTGCGGGCACTGTGAAGAACACAATATGCAAGGGTTCTACGATCATCGCGATCAAAAGACGTATTATCGTTGTCTCGGTTGTAACCGCATTACCCACGATCAGAGAATATTAGACCTTCTCCTCGGCGAGATCGAAAGATTGATTACATCAAAAAAATATTTCTTGGAAAAGGTCAAAAATCAAAGAGAAGTCGAATTAGATTTAGATAAAATCAGGGGTGAGATAGCAAAAATCCAAATACAAAAAGAAAAGTGGTACGGTGTGTTCATGGACGACAGCAATCCTATTCCAAAGGAAACACTTTTTGAAAAGATCAACACTTTGAACCATAAGGAAAATGAACTGCAAGAACTCATCAATGATTATGATGTAGAAGAGGAAACCCCAGAGCAGAAATATCACAAGATTAAAAAAATGACCAATATCAGAGAACAGTATCATTTAGCAGACGTATTTCGCAAAAAAGAGTTGCTTCATAGTTTACTCGAAAAAGTTATTATTTACCGAGAACGCGGACGAAACAAGAAAATTCGCATCGAATATTCTATGCGTTAACCCTGTTATATGTGTAATTTCCCCCA
>NZ_LSSO01000044.1:0-818 GCF_001645205.1 Brevibacillus sp. SKDU10
AGCACAGCATCGTCTTGTTCTTTGAATCCGTCATAGGTTTTCTTCTTTTGGCCATTTTCCTCACGCAAATACTTCGGGGTAGCATCTTCTACCGGAGAAGAGTCACCAATAAAAGCAGCCTTTCCTTTACCCAGCTTAGAGATAGCTACATACGGGCCTTCCTCCACTCCACCGCCTTTATATACACCTTTATCAACAGCATGAGCCCATTTTGCATTTGTTTTTGGCAAATAAACGATTCCCTTTGCTTTTTTCGGCTCAACAATCGCAAGTGTGCTACCCGCGTGCATTGCCACGCTGGATACGCCTTCTGTTATTCCCAATGCCTGAGCAGGGCTCACAATGCTGGTTGCATTTATGTCTCCAAGCGCATTGTAGCGGAATCGGATACCAAAGTTGTCAGCCAGCCAGTCAGAGCTTGCTATCCCTTGCATAGCTTCCGAGTTACGCTCCTCCTCGCTCATTCCCTTAGCTGGATCAGCCCACGCTCCACGACGATACCCGTTCATCACTTCCGAGGCATCCCAACGATTCTTGTTACGATCTGCATTGTAGTGATCCCCGATAAAGAAGATGCTGCCGCCATTTTTTACAAATTCAATCATTGCTGCTTGTTCAGATACCTTATAAGGAATGTTGGCTTCCCCAATTACAAACACGGCATATTCTTTCAGATCGTCATAGACAATCGGTGTTGATTTGCGTAATTCCTTCACATCATAGCCGGCTTGAGCAATCGCATTAGCAAAGTCAGAGAAACCTCCATCAATAACCCAGTCTGCCGCTCCTGCTGTTTGTCCATGCGTATTGTCAAATAA
>NZ_LSSO01000045.1:0-1564 GCF_001645205.1 Brevibacillus sp. SKDU10
ACCTTTTTACCCAGAGGGGTACCTTTTGCAGAAATAAACGGAGCTGGATCGTGAGGACCTTCAGCCCAGACTGAGCTCGTGAATAACGTGGAAGCTGCTAGTGTTACAACAAGAGCGCCCTTCCAAAGCTTTTTAGCTAACAAATAAGATGAACGAAACATCCTAAACTCCTCCTTATTCTTATGGCACAAGCTGAATATGTGTATAGGTGGCGATTCCTTTTTTGCTAAAATACGCTTTATCATGCAAAACACCGGTGATTTTCACTTTTTTACCGGCAGCATTCGCTACGGCATACGGTCCATTACGGTCTGCATTCGCAAATTTTACGATAAGCGCATTTGTAGTTTCGTCCCCTGGCTGATCAGCAAGATAAATACCATAGCCTGCAAATTGGGCATTTGGCTCTACCGTCTGTACATAAGCTTCAAGTGTAATTGTCGTTCCTTGCGGCAGGGCTAGGGCTTGGGCTACTGTCAGTCCCGCTCCCTCCTTGGTTACTTCCAAGGTTAAACGTACTTTTTGCGCATATCCTTCGATTGTTCCCTCAAAGTTGAATGTACCTTCACTGCTTGTATCTGCTACATTCGGATTCCAGCTATCTACTGGTACCTGCTGTTTGGTCCCATCGCTCATTGAAGCCAATACAGTTGCAGGTAAGGTGTAATTCGCTCCTTGTCTCACAGAAGCAGTAATATCGCCAACATGAATAATGCTTGGTGTCCCTGTTGATTCCGTTACCAATACATAAGCTGCTTCACTTTGATAATGAGTCGTTGGATTGCTAGCAATGACTTCGAGAACAGTTCCTACTGACTGTGTTGGAATTTTCACACCGAAAGCTCCTACATGATCTGCCTTGTCAGTCCCTACTAACGTCGCTCCTGTACGAACATGAATGTCTGTTCCAGGCTTAGCTGTACCTGTTATATGCGAGTCTGTCACTGTAATTGGATGAACAAGAGGTACATCTCCCAAAGGAAGTACTCTAATCGAAAATACTTTCTGTGACTGGGCAGACCCTAACTTGATTGAAGCGATTAGCACAACGTCAGTTACCTTGGAAACAGCGGCTCTGTTTACATGTCCATTATCAAGCTCTACGATGGCTGAATGGGCTTGGTCCTGCAAGCTCCATTGGATCGCAACATGGTTTGCACCCATTTTTGGTAGAGACACGCTTGCAGCCGTACCATCATAGGTTACATTCAAGCTTGCTTTCACTGCCTCTACTGCTTCCTCGTCTGTGATTGTTTGGGCAGGCACGGTGAGCAAGAACACTTTCGTATCCATGCTAGTCCCCTTTTTCAGAGTAGCTGTTAAGGTTACTTTTGCATCTGCCGAACCTTTTGCTGGACGAATTACTTTTCCCTGCTCCGAAATAATAGTTGGTTGATCGGATACCCAGGTAATTGTCGAGCCATAAGCACCGTTGGTAGGCAAAGTCAGATCAGTCCAAGCTGTGCCACTCTCATCCCCTATGGAAAGAGATGCTTTATCTGCTGCAACCCGATCTGCATCGGTAAGTCCACTGCGTAAAATAACAATATCTTTTACAGATCGT
>NZ_LSSO01000046.1:0-9026 GCF_001645205.1 Brevibacillus sp. SKDU10
CTATGTTATCCCAGTCTTACAGGCAGGTTGCCTACGTGTTACTCACCCGTCCGCCGCTAGGGTCCGAAGACCCTCGCTCGACTTGCATGTATTAGGCACGCCGCCAGCGTTCGTCCTGAGCCAGGATCAAACTCTCCATTAAAGTAGTTCTTGATCAAAGCTTCAAAACTTGCTTGGCTAGTGTTTCTATCAAACATTTTACTGTTCAGTTTTCAAAGATCATTCTCATCTCTCTAAATCAAATTACCTAGACAAGCTTATTCATTGTATCATATCAATCGTCACTTTGCAAGTACTTTTTTCAAAAAACTTTTTTGTTTTTCATCGACTCGCTCGCGACTACGTTTATTACTATAGCACAATTCATTCTATTAAGTCAACACTTTTTAAAAAGATTTTTTTAAGCTAACTAAAAACATCTTCATATATAACTGATTTTATTTAACAATACTAAACACGTACTGCAATATAAGCCATATTTGTTTATAAATATCTTCTTTAGAACAGTTCTATACTATACATTTCCCAATCCGTTTAGTCAAGGAAAAATTGGCATTACTAGAAAAGCACAGCTTATATAAAACAAGGACATCCTATTTTATAAACATCTATTTAAAAGGAGACCATAGCAATGTCTTACTACAAAAAAACAAAGGAATCCGCCGAGGATTATAAAGAACTATCCACTGTTGAATCTCAAAGAAACGAGATTTTACAAGAAGAGTTTCCAGAAGGCCCTTTTGGTGCTGCCACAAATGAAGAAAAGCTAGGAAAAGCAACTGGTTGGGAAAACGGTCAACATTCTACTACCACCCGATTTACCTATGAAACAAGACAGCTACATCAGGAATTACCACGCCAGTATCCTGGAGCCCATCCTACACACAGTGACTCTAATCAGGATATTGAACCCCAATAATATTCGCCTCCCTCGCAAATTAGGGTCAACTAACCTTGAAATGATAAATACTCGTTTTCATGTACACGAAAAGAGACCTTCCTAATTAGTAAAAGGAAGGTCTCTTTTTTTATTTAAAATAAATCAGTCACAACATCACGCGGTTTTGCTGTAATTTCTTCTAATTCTGTACGCGCAACAGCGTCATTTACCAATGCTTCAACATCAAGCTTCTGCTCATATCTCTCCGCTAGCTCTACTCGTGGGCGAGTAGCAGGGTTCTTAGGAGTAAAGATCGTGCAGCAATCCTCATATGGCAAAATAGAGAGATCAAACGTGTCAATGTTGCGAGCAATTTCCGTAATCTCTGACTTATCCATTGCAACCAACGGACGTAGGATTGGGATTTTGACCACATGATTAATCGTATACATGCTCTCTAGAGTCTGTGAAGCTACTTGTCCCAAGCTTTCCCCTGTAGCAAGTGCTAGAGCCTTTCGTTTTTGCGCAACTTTTTCAGCAATACGCATCATAAAACGGCGCATAATTGTAATGTTATACTCCTCAGGGCAATGTTCACGGATTGCTTCTTGAATGACTGTGAACGGTACCGTATGCAAGCGGACGGAGCCACCCCATTTGGTAAGCTTTTGCGCTAAGTCCTTTACTTTTTCCAAAGCTCGTTCGCTAGTGTACGGGTAGCTGTGAAAATGAATGGCTTCTAATCTTACACCACGCTTCATCGTCATCCAGCCAGCGACAGGGCTATCAATGCCCCCTGATAATAGAAGCAAGACCTTTCCACTAGCGCCTACAGGTAATCCTCCAGCACATGGTAGCGTTTCACTACTAATAAAGGTACCTTCCGTACGGATCTCAATCTTAACAGAAGCTTCTGGCTGATGAAGGTCTACTTTGAGTCCTTCGATATTTCGTAGGAGATGTGTCCCTACCATTCTATTAACATCCATCGAAGCCATTGGGTAACGTTTATCAGCTCTGCGCGTGTCTACACGGAAGGTACGCGGAGCAGGGGTCAGAGACTGAACCAAGCGAAGCGTTCCTTCTTTAATAGCTTCTTCTGTTTGTTCAACCTGAATCGTTGGGCTAATGGAGGTAATTCCAAACACTGCTTGTAACTTCTCCATTACCTCGTATGCATTCTCTCCATTCAATTGAACATACATCCGCCCGTACCGGCGATATACCTCCACCGATGGATGAACCTCCAGTACATTACGGACATTTCTCATCAGCGTATCTTCAAATTGATCTCGATTACGTCCTTTTAGTGCTAATTCGCCATAGCGAATCAAAATTACATCATAGTTCATTGCTGTCATCCTCTACACTTTTGTATATGGTAAAATGCGATTTTTGCATGTTTGCAGCGCTACTAAAAATTTCTCCACGTCATCCATGGTATTTTGTTTACCTAGGCTTATTCGCAAAGAAGATTTGGCCTGTTCGCGACTCATTCCTGTTGCTACCAATACTGGACTTGGCTCATCAGACTTAGCTGAGCAAGCGGAACGAGTAGACACACAGAATCCTTCCGCTTCCAGGGCATGTAACAAAACCTCGGCTTTCATCCCTTGCACGGAAATATTTATGATATGAGGTGCCGCTTCTGTTTCAGGAGAATTAATTATACATCCAGGAATCTGTTGAATTCCTTCTCTTAAACGTTGCTGCATCTCTTTTAGCCTAGACATATCCTGTGTAGCAGTCTCTTCGATTAAACGCATGGCTTTTGCCATTCCTGCAATTCCGGGGATGTTTTCCGTACCGGAACGCAGTCCACTTTCCTGACCTCCACCTTTTAATAAAGGCTCAATCAGCATATTCTCACGTTTTACAAGAATACCAACACCACGAGGACCGTGAAATTTGTGAGCAGATAAGCTTAGCAAATCAACTCCCCACTCATTTATACGAAGGGGTACCTTTCCAAAGCTTTGTACTGCATCGACATGAAAGATAACCTTAGGAAACAGCTTCAGATATGTACCAATCTGATTAATCGGTTGGATAGTCCCTAATTCATTATTGACATGCATAATAGATACAAGAATCGTATCGGGGCGCATAGCCTGTTTCACATCTTCTAGGGAGACTCTCCCTTCCTTATTAACAGGAAGATAAGTTACATCGTAGCCAAATTCCTCTAGCTGTTTACAAACATCCAAAACAGAGGCATGCTCTATTTGGCTTGTAATAATATGGCGACCACGCTCACGATACCGCATGGCTACACCTTTAATTGCTGTATTGTTACTTTCCGTGCCACCGGAAGTGAAGAAAATCTCTGTTGGTTTCTTTTGCAAAGCGCGGGCAGCAATTTGACGAGCCTGTTTTAAAACATTCTCTGCCTCTACTCCCAAACGATGCAAGGAAGAAGGATTCCCATAATATGCTTCCATAGTCCGCTTCATGGTGTCAATCACCTGCGGATGGGGTTGGGTCGTGGCACTGTTATCCAGGTAAATCACGGCAAAGACACCCTTCCTACAATTCAAATCTGGGTCGAACTGTCTTACATCATACCATATTGTTTGTTTTTACAACTACCTTCATGCTGTAGTTCTTTACTTTGGCTTGGTAATTGCTGTAGGTCGTTAGCCGTCCTTTGGTATAAAAAGCAGCTTCTTGTCTTATCCTAACCATCAGTCGAATGAATCTACCAAGCGCTCGTTCACATTTAAGTCATAGTTGTAAACGTTTTCAACAAAGATCGCCGCTTTACACACTTCTTTATACTTGTTAGAATTATCAATAAATTCAACTAGAAAGGGGACCTTATCATGACAGTAATGGAAAAAATCAAACAAATGGAGGATGAATTGCAAAAGCTAAAGCAAGAGGTTGAAAAGGCAGAAAAATCAAAGCAAATCTATATTGATGATGAAACCTCCCACGATGTCTTAACAGAGGTATACAACTAAAGATGAACATGAAAATTCGGATATGTCTAATGGCTAGTTTCTATAGGAAAAGTGGTTACTCACACGATAAGGAGATAACCACTTTTTTGCCCTCTTTTATCTAAAATGAAGGATGCTATTGATCTAGTAACGGCAATGCTCCAAAATACTCACCTGCAAATACCTCGGTGGCTGGACCTGTCATATAAACATGCTGATCGTCCTCACGCCATTCTATCTGCAAATCGCCTCCCAGTAAATGTATCGTGGCCATTCGCTCTGCTTTTCCTTCTAAAACAGCGGCTACTAATGCAGCACATGCTCCCGTTCCGCAAGCAAGTGTCACTCCAGAGCCTCGCTCCCATACACGAAAGGTAATATCAGAAGGTGTATTTATGGAAATAAATTCAATGTTCGCTCTTTCAGGAAATAAAGCATGTTTCTCTAGTAATGGACCATAGGTGGTTACTTCTTCTTCGGAGATTTTATCCGTAAGAATCACTGCATGAGGATTCCCCATAGAAACTGCTGTGAAAGTAAAGGTCCGCCCGTTGATTTGCACCTGTTCACCAATCGCTTTAGTATCGGGGGCCCCTGCCATAGGGATTTGTCCGCGCAATAAACGTGGTTTTCCCATATCAACTGTCACCTTCTCCACTTTTCCATCCGCACCTATATGTACAACCGGTGTAACAATGCCCCCATTTGTTTCAATGGTAAAGGATGTCTCCTTCGTTAAGCCATGGTCAAAAACATACTTGCTCACGCAACGTAGTCCGTTACCACAATTGCGGGCCTCGCTACCATCGTTATTAAATACTTTCATCCGAAAATCTGCTATTGTTGAAGGCATAATCAAAATTAAACCGTCTGCCCCGATTCCGAAGTGTTGCTGGCTTACTCTTCGTGAAAGTTCCGGCAAATCTACATTCGTAAGAGACTCTTCAAAACAATTAACATATACGTAATCGTTGCCTATCCCATGCATTTTCGTAAACCTCATGCCCGACTCCCACCATTCCGATATTTTTTCTCATTGTATCACAGGCGATGTCATTCATGATTTCTTCTTTACAGCTTGTTTCGTTTTTATGAAAGAAATCTATTCGATAAGCTTTAACATGCACTTTTAATAGATACACTTCCAACCTGTTATAATAATCAAGAAGCAAAAGGCGGGAGTGAAAACTATTGTATAAAACGCTTGCTTTAGGAAGTCAGAATCAGGCTAAACAGAAAGCCATCTTTTTAGCTACTGGCATTCAGCCTCAGTGTGTCAGTGTGCCTTCTGGAGTAGCTGAGCAGCCTTTATCTGAGGATGAAACGATTAGAGGAGCCATTACGCGGGCCAAGCTAGCCCTTGAGGCTGTCCCTAATGCTGAGATAGGCTTCGGACTAGAGGGTGGTCTAACGTTTGATGCTATCTATACGAAACAGTGGTATCTCATCTCCATCTGTGCCGCTTGGAATGGGGAAACTTTATATATTGGAAAAGGACTTTCTTTTCCCATCCCTAATCATATTGGAGAGGATATGAAAAGATCGGGTAGGGAATTACGCGAAGTGATTGATAGGTTATCAGGAACAAGTAATAGTAATCACAAAGAGGGAGCATACGGTCTTTTTACAAATGGTAAAATTACTCGCGCTCATGTTTTTAAAGAAGCGGTAATCGCCGCTCTTACACCGTTTGAGTCCGTTTTGTATCGCTGATTATAAGTCCTCACCCTACATAGGATGAGGACTCTGGTGATGCTTTCTGATCTTCTACTATTCTTCAAATTTGCCGGTTATCGCATCAATACTTCCTGATCCTCTATTGTTTGGTATAGCCGTATAGGCAAGGATCGGGGTTTGTTGCATGTTTCCATCTTTCACTGGATAAACGTATGTCAGAGTGAGAGGCCGGTGTTTCAAATAGATCGCCGCTGCCTCTGCCGGCGATATTGCATTGGTTGGGTCTGGCCAATTTTTCGTAAAATTTTCTTTAACCATTTCTAATGAAATGGAGAGAATTTCGCCAGTAGTTTTATCAATTGTAAGATCATATCTATGACTAGGAACGACTACGCCTTTATACGTGAATACGAATTTCATCTTTTGTTCTTTATCTTCTTTTGAATCCCCTCTAGTTATATATCGTTTTACTTCCGTTATCCCTTTTGTCATATACTGTTGAAGATAAGCTAACGCTCTTTGTTCAAGCTCTTGATCTGACAGCTTTGTGCCCCCTGTTTCTTCTGTAGGCTTACTTATTATAAATTCACTAACTATCCCATCCATTGTTATCACTATCATTTTTTTGTTCTTCCATTTTGTTTCATATCCCGCCATTTCCTTAGGCATGTAGCTATAATGAGGTTGGACTTTAAATACGGCTCCTTTGCAATCAATACCGAACTGGGCTAACGCATCAGGAACCTCCTGTGCTGACTTAATCTTAACCTGCTTACCACCTGGATTTACTTGAATAGTGGGTGAATAACTTTTACGATAAGGGGAATAATCTGTTACTTTTATCTCTTCTCCAGTTAAAGCATTAAAATACCCAATGGAATCATCTTCGTATAATAAGCTGAATTCATTCTGACCCTCTCTCTTTTTATATTGCAATTTCATGTATGCAGCAAAGTTTCTTTCGATTATTAATTTGTCCAAACCAATAGACGGATTAGGAAATATCGGCTTTTCTGTTAGCAATCCTGCCACTTCTCCTGAACTAATTCTTACTATCTTTCCGTCTCCAGTTAGATAGACTCGATAGTCCATACCTTTCACAGGAAGATTATTTACAAATCTTACATATCGGATTCGTGTCCCTTTTTTATCAACATTTACAGAATCTATTCGGTATTCCTCAAAAGATTGTCCAAGAAAGTCTTGTAAAAAAGTAGTTGCCTTTTTTACCGAAGCCTCTTTTGGATTAGCTACATTTTTGTCGTCCTCATCTAAGAGATTGTCACTGTAAGAAAGAAGCAATCCATTTTGGCTATCAATGCTTACATCGCGGTATAAAACCACATTGTCATTCTCTCTCTTCCGAAATGCAAGATAATACTCTCTTCTTTGACTTTCTTTAGAGGTTTCAAGAAATATAAGCTGTTCTGACCCACGCATCTCTGGAAATTCTTTGTATAATTTTTCTACTGTCTGTGCCGCTATCCCTACAACCTCAGTTACTTGGGTATCTTTGTCTTTAAGTAGAATCGAATGTAAAAATGGTAATGCCGCCGTAATATTGGTTCCTTGCTTCCAAATCAGAGCCCCTCCTGCTAACACTAATACAGCAGCGGCAGATATCGTCCATTTTTTTACTACTGAGGCCATATGAGCTCTCCCATTTCTTTTTTCTTGTGCATCCAGGAGCTTTTTTTTGAGGGCGTTAGCAAATTCCTGTCTGGGTCTGATATCAAAGCTGCTTCGGACTTCATCTATTAATTCCCTATCATTATGAATATTCATTGATCCAGCCCCCTTCTATGTCCCCCTCTAAAAATCTCCGCATTTCCTTCATTGCTCTGTGATAATCAACCTTTACTTTTCCTTCACTACAGCCTAGAATTTCTGCTGTTTCTTTGATGTTGTATTCCTTTAAACCATGTAGGATCAGAACACTACGGTATTTGGGTTTCATCCGAAGTACGGCTTCTACAACATGTCTTCGCCCTTCTTTCCCTGCATATTCCTCCTCAGGTTGTCCGAGTTTTGAGGGCATTTTATTAATTGTCTCCATTCCAAACCATGCACGAATACGCTTTTTACGTGAATGATCAATGGCTACATACTTCGCTATTCTCAAAATCCACGTCTTCATGCTCGCCCTCTCCTCATAGCTCTTAAGAGAGTCTAAAACACGAAGAAACACCTCCTGAGTTAAATCCTCAGCGACGCTCCGATTGCCCGTAAAATAAATCATAAAGTGGTAGACATCACGATAATATTGCTCATAGATAAGACCAATCTGCCTATTCCTTTCTTCTTCCTCATACAAATGCAGCTCCTCCTATTCATATTGTGATTCCTTTATTCTCACGGCTAAAGATAATAGTCGAATGTAAGAATTGAAAGTTACACATTTCCAAATCTAAATGGTAAAAATCTCTGCATCAGTTGCAAGATTAGCACTTTTCTTCGTATTTTCCCTTTATTTAACACAAAGGAGGGGCTAGCCTTGCAGGTTCAATACCTACAAGTCAGCCCCTCGCTTTGCTTTATTTGTCGATAATAATGATCTACCGGGCAGCGTAATACGGATAAATTAAGAGTGCTCCTACAAATGCAAGAGCTCCGATAACCATAGCCCACGTCCCCATTGTTCTTGCCTCACGACGATAAGCTAGGAATCCCAGCACAATTCCCAGAGGGCCTAGAACATAAGGTAGCAGGAACAAGGACAAGATAGAGGAACCTAATCCTACCATTCCTATTCCGCTACCTTGGACTAAATTGCCATCCTTATCTTCAGCTTGTCTTGCTTCTCGCAAGCTAGAATTATCGCCATTGCGTAACCGTGTCGGACGGTATGGCTCGGCGATTTCCGCAGCTGTTTCTGTTGAGACATCATTTCGATACGACATGGAATCATTATTATTGACCTGAGAAGATTTCGCCACCGCTTGTGTAGATTGATTTTGATCGCCTGAATAGCGCTCCGTCTGTGTCAAAGGATTATATTCAACATTCCCCTTCGTTTGGGTAGCGCCTGGCTCAAGCGAAGCCCGCATCCATGAATCCTGAGCTAGCTCCGTATCATACGATTTGGTATCAATTTTGTCTCTGCGGCTTTGAGCAGTCCTCGCTTCCTTCTGCTCACCACGTAAACGTCGTTTCTGATCGTTACCCATGCTGTGCTCCAACCCCTTTTTAATCAGGATGAAATGAAGGAAGTAGCCTTATTCTCTGTCTTCGGTGTACAATTTACTCAGGAGGCGAGGAGATGACAAACAAAAAATCACTAAAAATTGGCATTGATATTGACGGTACAGTTACCGATCCTAGCAGTATTGTCCCTTTTTTGAATCGATCCTTTGGCAAAAATTTAACACTACAAGATTGCTTTGAATATAATTTAGCAAATGTATATGAAATCACAGATGAAGAGTTTACTACCTGGCTTTTACAAAATAGCCAAGAGGTCTACTCCCACTCTCTTCTACATGGCAACGCCTCCGAAATTTTGCAAAACTGGCACTTAACTCATGAAC
>NZ_LSSO01000047.1:0-13533 GCF_001645205.1 Brevibacillus sp. SKDU10
GTTGTTCATGCAGTTGTTCATGTAGTTGTTCATGCAGTTGTTCGTGCAGTTGTTCCTGTAGCTGCTTTTGCATCTTCATCAATTGCTTCCGATGCAGTCGTTGTTCCCGTTGCTTCTAGGGTTCTAAAGGCAACTTTGAGCTACCTGAGAAAAAGAGATAGCCCCTGCATAGTCAAGGTGTTTGGCTTGCAGGGGTTATCTCTCTAAAAGTTGAGGTATGAGGGACAAATAGCCATACATAAGATTACGGTGAAGGTGCTTACGCGTCATTTTGGGAACGGCTAACGGTAAGGAGGAGTGACATGACACGATTAGACTCTTCTATGCGTCTGAAAGTGAAAAAGGATACTTTTTTTCTCCCTGATGCAAAGGGAAATGTGTATTTTCGGAATAATGTAGGTTCATTTCGCATGGAAGGAAATGGGATTGATCAGTGGGTTGAAAAACTGTTGCCGGTGTTTAACGGGGAGAACACGTTGGGCGAGCTGACGGACAGATTGCCGAAAGAATATCGGGATCGTGTGTTTGAAATCGCAGAAAATTTATTCCAAAATGGTTTTGTTCAGGATGTGAGCCAAGATCGTCCGCATCAGCTTACGGACAAGATTTGCAAAAAGTATGCTTCACAAATTGAATTTTTAAGTAATCTGGCTGATTCTGGTGCTTATCGTTTCATGTCTTATCGTCAGGCTAAAGTGCTGGCGATCGGCTCTGGTCCGATCTTTGTCTCATTGGTTGTGGCGTTGCTTGACTCTGGCTTGTCCAGGTTCCACATGCTGCTCAATCGTTCGCTGCCGACGGATCGACAACGGATAGTGGAGCTGGCGTCTCATGCCCGCAAAACGGACCCCGAGGTAGCCATAGTGGAGCTTGCGCTGCAGGCGGAGGTAGTAAATACTTGGCGCGAGGCTGTGCAGCCGTTTGATGCGATTTTGTACGTTTCACAGGAGGGCAATGTAGAGGAACTGCGGGTTCTTCAAGCCGTTTGCAGGGAAGAGGGCAAGGTGCTGCTGCCAGCGATATGTCTGCAGCAGGTGGGGGTAGCGGGACCGCTTGTGCATCCAGACTCTGAGGAATGTTGGGAGTCGGCGTGGCGCCGTATACACCAATCCGTGCTCTGCAAAGACGAAAAGCTGCACACGTTTTCCTCCACAGCAGGAGCGATGCTGGCAAATGTAATCGTGTTTGAATTGTTCAAGACCATTACGGCGGTGAACGAATCGGAACCGAAGAATAAGGTCTACCTTCTTGATCTGGAGACGTTGGAAGGAAACTGGCATTCGTTCATGTCTCACCCGTTGGTGACAGGAAAAACGAAAGTCAAATGGATAGAAGATCTTGATGAACACCTCGAACAAAAAAAGAACTCAAGTGATTCGAACGGTCTGATCCCTTATTTCAGCACATTGACATCAGCAGAATCAGGGATTTTCCACATCTGGGAGGAGGGGGGCTTAAAGCAGCTTCCATTGGCCCAGTGCCGAATTCAGGCAACTGACCCGCTGTCGGAGGGACCGGCCGAGCTGTTGCCGGAGATGGTGTGCACAGGGATGACGCATGAGGAGGCTCGGAAGGATGCGGGGCTGACCGGAATAGAGGCGTATGTATCGCGTATGGTTCCCACGTTCTTGACGGGACAAATGCTAGAGCCACATGATTTTGTCGGAGTCGGAGCGGGGGAGACCGCAGCGGAGGGTGTCAGCCGCGGGTTGCAGAAGTGTTTGTTCCAAGAACTGAGCACGCAGCATATGGATCAAAAACCTCCTGTTAATCAGGTGCAATTGAGTACGGTAGAAGATGAGTATTGCCGGTTTTATTTGCAAGCATTGATCACCATGCAAGGAACACCGAGGATCGGAGTGGGAGCAGAAGTGTTCGGTTTCCCTGCAGTGTGGGTCGGTACAGGTGAACGCTGGTATGGCAGTGTAGGTTTAAATGTGACCATGGCGTTGCGTAATTCGTTGCAGTATGCCTTGTTAGTGGCACAAAATCAGGCGGAATTTCGCATGCCGCTTGCGTTGTCCCGTGCATCCGTTCTTTTGGAAGAACAGGAGCAAAACAGTCTTGCGATTCCCGGACTAGACGAAACAGCGCAAACAGAGATCTTGCAGTCCGCCCTACAGGTTTTGAAACGGAATCAGAAGCGGCTCTTCCTCTTGGATTTGGCGCAGGAGTCCTTTTTGAAAAAGGAACTGGCAGGAGTATATGGGGTTTTGCTGCGAGAGGAGGAGGCCCGGTGAGTTCAGTCGTTTTGGTTGTCGGAGAAGGGCTCTTGGCGGATCTCGTGTGCAAAGAATTGTCTCCTCCCTACGAGGTCGTTCGTCAGACCGATTTGAAGGCCCAAATACCGAAAACAGCGGAAATAGCTCTGGTATTGCACGATGCTTGGAATCCTTTCGTACATCGCGAGGCGGAAGCGGTGTTGCAAGAATCTGGCATCCCTTGGCTGCGCGGTTTTGTTTCGTTTGGTGAAGGCGTGGTTGGGCCGCTGGTGCGTCCTGGTACGCCGGGGTGTTCGCAGTGTGCTGATCTGCGATATCTGATGGCGGGACGTGAGCGTCAAGAGATATGGGAGCTGCGACAACGGCTGGGCGAGCAAGCGAATATCTCACGTGATGCATGGGCATCGCACACGGGGCTTTTGCAGATGACTCACGTGCTCGTGGCAGAGGTACAGCGGGTGCTAACAGGCGAGCAAGCCCACTTGGAATGTCGGTTATTTTTGATCAACCTGAAAATGTTAAGGAGTTCTCGCCACTTCATTCTGCCTGACCCGTCATGTGAGGTTTGCGGTCAGATGCCCGAAGATTCAGCGCTTGCAGCTCGCATATCACTAAAACCTAATCCGAAGATCAGCGCCGACAGTTACCGCTCTCGCCCCATGGACGATCTCAAAAAGGTTTTGGGTAAAGAGTATCTGGATTACCGAACAGGCTTTTTGAATAAAAAACTGCGTGATCTGGTGTCGCCGTTTGCCGATGTAAGTGTTAGTCTGCCGTTGTTCACTGGGGACGAGGGGACAGCAGGGCGGACGCATTCGTATGAGGATAGCGAGATGACAGCCATATTGGAGGGCTTGGAGCGGTACTGCGGAATTGCACCTCGCGGCAAGCGGACCGTGATCCGCGACAGTTTCCACAATCTTGCGGATCAAGCGCTCGATCCCGTCAAGGTAGGGCTACACACCGAAGAACAGCATGAGAGACCTGATTTTCCGTTCGTACGGTTTGATCCTGACCGACCAATGTATTGGGTATGGGGCTACTCGTTCTTGCAAGAGCGCTCGATTTTGGTTCCGGAGATGCTTGCCTATTACGGGATGGGTGATAAGGATTGCTTTGTGTTTGAAACTTCCAACGGATGCGCGTTGGGCGGCAGTCTGGAAGAGGCGATTTTCTACGCCATTTTGGAAGTGGTGGAGCGTGATTCATTCCTGATGACCTGGTATGGGGAGCTTCCTCTTCCTCGTATTGACCCCTTTTCGATTCACGATCAGGAATTGCATTTGATGCTCTACCGTTTGCAGGCGGTGGCCGGTTATGATGTCTATGTGTTTAACGCGACGATGGAGAATGGGATTCCCAGCGTTTGGACACTGGCGAAAAACAGAAAAGAAAAGGGAGTCAATCTGATCTGTGCGGGCGGCGCTCATCCGGACCCTGTGCGGGCGTTGAAAAGCTCAATCCACGAATTGGCCGCTATGCTACTGACATTGAACGAGAAGTTTGAGGCTAACCGTGAAGAGTATGTGCGTATGTTCCACGATCCGTTTCTGGTGAAAAAGATGGAGCATCATTCTATGCTGTACGCTTTGACGGAAGCGGAAGAGCGCCTGCAATTTTTGCTGAATGATCATCGTCCATTGCGAACGTTTGAAGAGGAATTCATGCCGAAGCCAAAGTATGGCGACTTAACCGATGATTTAAAGTCCCTTCTCCAGACGTTCCGCCGATTGAATCTCGATGTGATCGTGGTGGATCAGACGACACCTGAAATCTTGCGGAACGGACTGCATTGCGTAAAAGTACTGATTCCAGAGATGTTGCCGATGACTTTCGGACATCACCTGACCCGCGTTAAAGGACTGGATCGGGTACTACAAGTGCCCATGGAGCTTGGGTATACGAAGCAGCCGTTAACGTATGAACAGCTCAATCCACATCCGCATCCGTTTCCATAAATCGTGATCGGGAGGGAAAAGAATGAGGCTGGATACTTTTCTGCACACTCTTCATTTCGACACAGAAAAGGCAATACCACTTGACTTCGAGGTGGACTGGGAAGACGCCCCCTTGCCATTTAAGCTCTACCGTGGCTTGCCTGTCATCCCGTTGTCTGCGGAAATACCGCTTATGCTGGAGGAGCGACAAGCGATCACGAAACCAGATCTGAAAGAAATGAGTCATTTTCTCTGGTACGTATACGGTCTGACTCAATTCAGCGAGTCTGTCTTTGATCTGAATACGATGGAACAAGCTTTTGGACCGATACAATCGTACCGACGGTTTGTTCCGTCTGGCGGTGCGAGGTATCCAAACGAAATATACGTATATCTGAAGTTGGAAGGTGCCCATACCGGTATCTACCATTATGATGTCGCTCACCAGCGATTGGTTTTATTGCGTAAAGGAAATTTCGATGATTATATGGCTCGTGCTCTCGGCAATCGCTGTGATCTATCGACTTGTTTTGCGACCATTTTTGTGACGACCATGTTTTGGAAAAATTTCTTTAAATACAATAACTTCGCCTATCGCCTGCAAGGCCTGGATGCTGGCGTGCTGATAGGGCAATTACTCGAAGTTTCGAAACGGTTTGGCTATGAATCGGGGGTATATTTCCAGTTTCTCGATCGTGCGCTTAACCATCTGCTGGGGCTGTCAGAACAGGAGGAGAGCGTCTATGCGGTCATCCCGCTGTCGGTGGAGCCGGGGAGTACGTGGTTTGGGAAAGGGAATGGCGCAAATGGAAGCGTCACGGCCGCTGAATTGTGTCGGGAGTTGCTAACGGTAGAGCATGATCACTACGTACGGTCGCAACGGGTTCTGCCATACCCGATGCTGATCCAAATGACCGAAGCGTCCCAACTGGAATCTCTACAATCGTTTCGGCGGTTTGAAGGAGAAAAGAAAATTACATATGAGGGTAACACAGTGGCACTCCCTCAAGTAGGGCGGTTCTTTTATGATCTGGGCTCGGCCTGCAGAAAACGGGTTTCGCCGGAAATGGGTTTTGTTTTAGGCAAGGTAAGCCAACAGCAATTGGCTACTTTATTACAAGAGGCAACTGCTTCCTTCCAATATCGAAACGATTTGGATGAGGACCAGGAGAACCGCCAACCCCGTGTCTTCCTGTATTGCTGTTTGTACAACGTAGAAGACATTCCGGATGGTGCCTACCGCTATGACAGTGAAGCTCATGCGTTGCGGCAGATACGTCTTGGCGATCATCGGCTTTACCTGCAACAAGGCATGAATCTGGACAATGTAAATCTGTTTCAGGTACCGCTCTGCTTTCATGTGGCAGGAGATAAAGATCACCTCAAAACAGCACTGGGGTACAGAGGGTATCGCATCCAGCAGATGGAGGCGGGCATGCTCGTGCAACGTTTACTTTTGGCGGCTACTGCTCTCGGCATGGGCGGGCACCCACTGCTTGGCTATGACGTGGAGTCCTGTGATAATCTTAATCGGATGGATTCGCATGGAAAAACCAGCTTGATCCAGATTCCGGTTGGTCCCTATCGTCCGAGGACCCGATTGGAGGGGAGTTTGCATGGCTAGGGGGGAATGAGAAGAAGCAAAAGGTTGTCGAGACATCACTCGGCAACCTTTTTTTATCCGCGCATAAAGGGTATAAAAAATTGTGAAGATTCTGTAAGAGAAAGGGCTTACTACTCGCTCTTGATGTATATTGAGATTATGGTGAATCAGCAACACGACAGTACATCCAAACGTAATTGAAGTAAGAGGTGGTTTTACTATGGAACAACTTTCACTCGCTTTAGTAGGAAAACAGTCGGCTCGAATGGAAAAGATCTAAAATAGGATCACTACAAGAAGATGAAATTTTAATCCGAACAATTGCTGGAGCTATTAGCATTGGTGCAGAAATACCTCAGTATAATGGTGGTCGTACTATTGTTGTGGTGGGTAAAACATTTGCTTCTTCTCAGCTTTCTCATGTTGTGGATACCAAAACAAAGAGATAAAAAATCTTAACCATGCCGATAAACTCTTGTCAAATGTTTTTTCTCAATTTAATGGTTAGGAGAGATATTGAATGAGTTCTTTGGTTCTCGGGTTTCAGGAAATGGAAAAAATGCAGCTTTTGCTCGTTGGCGGAAAAGGGTTAAATTTAGGGGAATTATCAAAAATTGAAGGAATACAAGTACCAGAAGGATTTTGTGTTACAACAGTGGGATATCAAAAAGCCATCGAACAAAACGAAACGTATCATGCTTTGTTGGATCGACTAACAATGCTAAAAGTAGAAGATCGAGATCAAATTGGTGAAATCAGCAGGAGGATTCGACAAATCATTATGGAAGTAGAAATTCCTTCCGATGTTGTGAAAGCAGTTACTCACTATCTCTTTCAGTTTGGTGATGAACATGCTTATGCAGTGCGTTCTAGTGCGACTGCTGAAGATTTGCCACATGCCTCTTTTGCTGGTCAACAAGACACCTATTTAAATATCATCGGCAAAGAAGCAATCTTGCAGCATATCAGCAAATGTTGGGCTTCCCTATTTACGGATCGCGCGGTAATCTACCGTATGCAGAATGGATTTGACCACAGTCAAGTTTATTTATCCGTTATCGTTCAAAGGATGGTTTTCCCACAGGCTTCAGGGATTTTATTTACCGCTGATCCAATTACTTCCAACCGAAAGTTGCTATCAATCGATGCCAGTTTTGGACTTGGAGAAGCACTGGTCTCTGGCTTGGTATCTGCCGACTGTTATAAAGTACAGGAAGGGGAAATCGTCAATAAGAGGATAGCAACCAAAAAATTGGCTATCTATGGACGAAAAGAAGGCGGAACAGAGACAAAGCAGATCGATCCTGATCAGCAAAAGACTCAAACACTTACTGAACAACAAATTTTACAACTAGCACGCATCGGAAGACAGATCGAAACTTATTTTGGTTGCCCACAAGATATCGAATGGTGTTTGGTTGATGATACATTTTATATTGTCCAGAGTCGGCCAATCACTACTTTATACCCGATCCCTGAAGCGAATGATCAAGAAAATCACGTCTATGTATCTGTCGGTCATCAACAAATGATGACCGACCCCATGAAACCATTGGGACTGTCTTTTTTCCTGTTAACGACTCCTGCACCCATGCGTAAAGCTGGTGGAAGGTTGTTTGTTGATATCACACATAATCTGGCTTCGTCTGTCAGCAGAAAGATGTTAATGGATGCCTTGGGAAAATCCGATCCGCTCATAAAAGACGCACTCATGACCATCATAGAGCGAAAAGATTTTATAAAATCGTCACCAGATGGTAAAAAAGTACCGAGTCCCAGTAAAAGCAATAAAGGTATATCGTCTTCGGGTTTTCAAGCACAAATCGAAAACGATCCGACAATCGTTCCTGATTTGATTAAGAGTAGTCAAACATCAATAGAAGAGTTAAAGCAAAACATCCAAACGAAATCAGGATCAGATTTATTTGATTTTATTCTAGAAGATATCCAGCAATTAAAGAAGATTCTATTTAACCCACAAAGTTTGGATGTGATTATGGCTGCTATGGATGCTTCATCATGGATCAATGAAAAAATGAACAAGTGGTTAGGTGAAAAAAACGTAGCAGATACGCTTTCTCAATCTGTACCAAACAATATTACTTCGGAAATGGGTCTGGCGCTATTGGATGTAGGAGATGTGATTCGTCCTTATCCAGAAGTAATTGATTATTTACAACATGTAAAAGATGATAACTTTTTGGATGAACTGGTTAAGTTTGATGGTGGAAAGGAAACCCAAGACGCTATCTATGCTTATCTCAACAAATATGGAATGCGATGTACTGGTGAAATCGATATTACTAAAACCCGTTGGAGCGAAAAACCAACTACACTTGTTCCCATGATTCTCAGTAACATCAAAAACTTTGAGCCTAAAGCCAGCAATCAGAAATTTGAGCAAGGGCGACAGAAAGCTTTGAAAAAAGAACAAGAGTTATTAGATCGATTGAAGCAATTACCGGATGGTGAACAAAAAGCCAAAGAAACAAAACGAATGATCGACCTAATCCGGAATTTCATCGGTTATCGGGAATATCCAAAATACGGCATGGTTAATCGTTACTTCGTTTATAAGCAGGCTATACTGAAAGAAGCCGAACAACTCGTACAAGCCAACGTTATTTATGAAAAAGAAGATATATACTACCTCACTTTTGAAGAACTTCGCGAAGTCGTACGCACAAATAAACTGGATTACCAGATCATCAGCAAACGAAAAGACGAGTACAAATTATATGAAAAACTAACTCCCCCACGTGTTATCACGTCTAACGGTGAAATCATTGCAGGTGAGTACAAACGAGAAAATCTCCCAGCCGAAGCTATTGTAGGTCTACCTGTTTCTTCCGGAATGATAGAGGGACGGGCACGTGTCATCTTAAACATGGAAGATGCTGATCTAGAAGATGGAGATATATTAGTCACCTCCTTTACTGACCCTAGCTGGACACCATTGTTTGTATCTATAAAAGGCCTAGTCACCGAAGTTGGTGGACTGATGACCCATGGAGCAGTTATCGCACGTGAATATGGCTTGCCAGCAGTTGTTGGGGTGGAGAATGCTACCAAACTGATAAAAGATGGGCAACGAATTCGCGTGCATGGAACAGAAGGGTATATCGAAATATTGTAATGGCTGAATACGTCAAAAGAGCCTCTGCCATAATGGACGGCATTAAATACAACCTGCCATGGATAAAAGGGCGGTTACCCTGTTCGTTCTTTTATCTACCCATCTTACTTAGGTAATTGGCAATAAATCTATTGCAGTAATAGAGACGTTAGTTGAATCAAAAAAAGCAGGCAAGACTGTAATTCCAGTTTTGGACTGCTTTTTTTGATGCTCTCACAAGAATACATTGAATACATGTAAACAATGTACAGAGCAACTACGCAAGGCTTCATTAGAGATAGAACCTAACACAAAGATCGTTTTTTCAATTCGTCCCATCGCTCCTAATGCAGTCGCTGCTTTATTTTGTCTTGAATACGATCCTAAATTACCCATGATAGGTCGTGGTACTCCTGGTTGTTTTCCGGACCGATAGCCTCTTGCACTCAACCGTTTGCAAAAAAAAATAAGAAGAGAACCGAACCTTTTTCCGATAGAGAGACAATATAGTGTGTAAGCTGCTTACTCAGGAGGGCCCTCTGAATGGAAAATGAAGATATGTACCAATTACTTATAAAAATGAAAGAGGGTGATCAACAGGCGTTTCATATGATGTATGATGCCACCTATCAGGACGTCTATCGGACAGTCTCCTTTTTGGTGGATCATCAGCAGGATCGGGAAGATGTCATGAATGAGATCTATATGCAAATGTGGACCTCACTTGCTAATTACGATACAAACCGTCCTTTCCACTTCTGGCTACACGGCTTGGTAATCCGTCAAGTGCAGAGATTTCGGGTCAAGAGCTGGAGGAGATTCCGAATTTTCGAACGCATCCGTGCCTTCTCTCGGGAAGAGTCTTATTGGGATCAACATACTGCGTTGATGGATGGTACAAACCAAATGATATCCCAGTCAATACGAAAACTGACCGACAAACAGCGGACAGTGATTATCTTCCGCTTTTTTCACGACTATACTCTTGAAGAAATTGCGACTTTGCTCGATATTCCGCTGGGTACAGTCAAGTCCAGATATCATGCTGGCCTCCAGGCGCTTCGAAAAAACTTAGGGGATCTCCCCGCGGAAAGGATGGAAAAGATCAATGACTATTGAACGCAAAATCCGTGAACATCTGTACAAAGAGGCAGAAACTATGGAGTGCCCTCCGGCCATTTCCAAACGAATAGAATTATCCTATTCTCAATATTTGCAACGAAAAAGGAGCGAAGTAACCATGAAAAAACGATTAATTGGTGGAATAGTTGCTGCTTCGATTTTGATTCCAACCGCAGCAGCATTTGCGGCCCCAATCCTGATTGACATGCTTACTAGAACACCAATGACTGCTGAACAAGTCAAGGTGGATAAGGTTGGCAAAGCAACACTTGAGAAACTGTATAGCGCATTTCCCGAAACGAGATCGTTTGAGATTATCAATGCAAGCTACCTTGGAGACCCCATTAATTCAACCAATATGAAAACGATCCAACAAAGCATCGTACTGCAGGAAAAAGGAGGAACCGGCAAAAAGTTTACCCTTCATACAAACGGTATTACGGGTGAGATTGAAGACCTGACTCAAGAGAATTGGGAGCCTAAGGAGAAGCCACTCATTACTTTAACCAATCAGGAAATCAAGGCAAAGGTAAGTCATCTCATTGATAAAATGTATGGCAACATCAAAGAGTACGAGGTTGACATGGAGCAAATGGAGGACCCAAATCAAAAAACATTTATCTTGAATTACACCAAAAAGGGATCAGAAGGAGAGGGTTACCAGGTATTTGTTCATGGTAATACAATTAATCTTTCTCCGTCAGCTCCTACACCTTCTAACAATGAAGTAGAAGGCTATTTCTCTAGAAATGGTAAGCCTGATTATACTGCTGATTACTTTTTAAACGATGAAAAACTATTTTCTTTACTAAAAATTACCCCGACAGAATTAAAACAAGAATTAGCAAAAGGTAATTCTGTTGTGGAGATTGCAGCATCTAAAAATGTCTCTAAACAACAAGTGATTGATGTGATTGCAAAAACACAGGTTGAAAGCCAACTTCAAGCTGAACAAAATGGAGTAACGATAAGCAATCGTTTCATGGAACAATTGTTAAAAGAAGTTGAACCAAAAGTATTAAAAATCATTGAACACAAAACTGAAACTGAATGGTAGAAATAACAAGTCAAGTCGGATGAGGTTGGCAAAATATCGGTTGAGAAGCTGTATAGCGCATTTCCCGAAACAAAATCGTATAAGATTATCGATGCAAGCAACGTTCAAAGTGATGTATCCATGATTTATTAGAAATAGCTAGATATCGCGTCTATATCGAAATTGGCAAAAAGTAATAAGAGGCCGGTATCCTTAGCCTACAGGAAACCGGCCATTTTTAGATCAATCAGAGGTACGCTAAGATAAATTCAGGATGAAAAAAGCCGATTTTTCCTACGCTAAGGAATCATCAGCTTTTTTCTCGGATAAGAGCTTAAAATGCTTAAACTGGGTGAGGGTAGAATCTGTTAATCTATATGTCACTTTTATTCCCTTAACATATAATTTAACATCAAAAATTTGGCGATCTGTCATGCACTGTTTTTGAAGAAATTTCGGAATGAAAAATGTTACATGTTTTGGCGCTTTTAGTAAGAGAGCGGGATCACGCCTTATCGTATAGCCTGTGAGGTCAATGCCATCTATTTTTGCACAGAGAAGCTGGTACTGCGAGGGTAGCCTTTCGAAAAGATCTTGTAGAAATGAATCGCCAAGCTTAGTAATAAATAGCGTCAGATAGATGACAGTTTTCTAAGCTAGGGAACCGATTTTTGTCAGGGAAAGGAAGGCGAATAGTTTGTGGGTGTATGAGGTTTTCTTGGTTTTGACATATTTTAACAAGAGTTTTATGGATATTTTTAGAATTAAATAGAAAATAATAGAAAAAATTAGAAGAATGTGATTATAATATATTTGGTGATTGAATTCATTTGCTGCTTTTTTAATTGTGTTAATTTTTTACAAATCAAATGAGAAATGAGGTACCAACGTGATATGGGGAGGAACAGAATATGCACAAAGAGACTGAAAGGGTAATTTCTGAGACTTATTCACTAACACATCCGCAGAAAAGAATCTGGTATACCGAACAGCTATATTCCAATTCAAGCATTTCCAATCTTGCAGGTTTTATTAGAGTGAAGGGAAACATCGATTATTCCTTATTAATCAAGGCTATTCATTTCGTGACAGAAAATAATAGTGATTTCCAAATTCGGCTAATTCAGAATGATGACGAGGAACCGAAGCAGTATTTTGCCGAACCGGAACCTATCGAGATTCCGCTTTTTGATATTCACGATTTTGAAGACTTTGACGGATGGGCAAACCATGAGTCTCAAATCCCTTTCGAACAAATTCAGTCTAGATTATATGCATTTTCAATCATTCGTGTAAGCGATAAGGAAACACTTATTTTTGGCAGGTTTCACCATATCATGATTGATGGTGTGTCCCTTGATTTTCTGGCAAGACAAATCTTTGAAGCCTACGCAAACCTAATGGACCATGAGCATCAGCCTCAAAAAAAAGCTCCATCATATGTAAGCTTCATTGGAAATGAACAAGAATATTTATCTTCCCCCCGATTCGAGAAAGACCGCACCTTTTGGCATCAAAAATTTTCCACCTTACCTGAATTTATAAGCCTCAAGGATTATAATTCATACCAAATAGGTACGGAAGCTCAACGAAAAACGATTCAGGTCCCTAAAGAATTAACTCATGAGATGCATGAATTTTGTGATAATTACACCGCGAATATTTTCTCCATATTTCTTGCCACACTATATGTCTATGTATATAAAATGACTGGCCAACGCGATATTGCGATCGGGACCGTATATGCCAATCGCACCACAAAAGAAGAAAAAGAGATGCTTGGCATGTTTGTCAGCACGTTTCCACTTCGTACCTACCTAGACCCACATATAGATTTTGTCACTTTTCTCCAGCATGTGAATAAAGAAAAAGCTTCGATTCTTCGACATCAAAAATACCCGTATGATTTACTCATTCAGCATTTGAGAAAAAATAACCCACAGACTGACAGATTATTTGGCATTTGTATAGAATATCGACCGCTTAAATGGGACGAGATCGTCGGTGTCACGTACCAAACGGAAAGCCTTTCGCACGGTCACGAAATTAACGATGTAAACATTCACATTGTAGAAGAAATGAATACAGATGAGCTTAAGCTCTATCTTGATTACCGTACTGAATTGTTTACAGAACAAGAGATTGACAGCATGATCAATGGATTATTGAACATTTTACAGCAAGTAATGATGAACCCCTCGCAACCGCTCTCCGAGATTCAACTGCTTTCAGAAGAAGAAAAACATCAGGTGCTATTTACATTCAATGATACGAATGCAGAATATCCCATGGATAAAACGATTTCCATGCTTTTTGAAGAGCAAGTGGAAAAAACACCGAACCATATTGCTGTCGTGTGGGAAGATCGTCAGTTCACGTACAGGGAACTTAATGAACGGGCAAATCAATTGGCCAGAACGCTTCTTGCTAAAGGAGTAAGGCGAGAACAGCTAATCGGCATCATGGCGGATCGCTCTTTAGATATGATTGTAGGTGTA
>NZ_LSSO01000048.1:0-35109 GCF_001645205.1 Brevibacillus sp. SKDU10
TTTCATTATCTAGTTTTCAAAGAATAAAGCTAAACGTTCTTTCTTGATTAGGAAAGGACGTTTTTTATTTGTATGAGATTCATATTTCCTTTGATAAAAAAAGACAACAAATGATAATAAACGTATTTAGAAAATCTAACAAGATACAAAAGTAGCAATGAAACAAATAAATTAAATACTTATTACATTTATGTGAAAATTAGAACAATCGAGTTGTTATTCTCAGAAAATTGGGTAAAGTGAATAGGAGAAAGCAATAAAAAAGGAGGGAACTTTATGACGAGAAGAATAGCGGTAATGGAACGTCCGAAAAAGAAAGAAGAGCAA
This sequence comes from Brevibacillus sp. SKDU10, assembly GCF_001645205.1. NCBI lineage: Bacteria > Bacillati > Bacillota > Bacilli > Caryophanales > Paenibacillaceae > Brevibacillus > Brevibacillus sp. SKDU10. The sequence goes on from NZ_LSSO01000048.1 coordinate 328, forward strand.
ATTGCCTGGCAAAAGCAAGTAATTCGTGAGGAATTGCTCAAGGAATCAACCTTACTAAAGAAAAATAATTAAATCAATATATTAAAATGCGCTTGTTCCTAATCGAACAGGCGCATTTTTGCATATTTAATCAAAAGGCATATCCATACAGTTACGTTATATCAGAGGTTCGTTTCCAGTGACTAAGTTTTCCTAGTAAACGCTCCTTTATATCCTCAGCTAGGGGTCCTTTTACACCTATTCCTACTATAGTATGAGGAAATTCTGGTTTTCCCAACGATTCCACTATGACGGTCTCAAAAGCTTGTAGTAAGCTCTTGAATCCTTCTGGTGTAAATCTCCAATAGTCGGAAGGATAATCATGAATTGGAAAATCAAGAACAGAACTGATAACGCAGACACCATTAGGTTTTAAGATACGATAACATTCTTCTATGGCCTTACGCGGATACTCCACATGCTCAAATGTATCCAAGCTGAGTACTGATCCTGCTGTTTCATCAGGTAAATCTATGTTATGCAAATTCAAAATTTGATCTACACCAGGGCCTTCTCTCATATCGCATCCAATATAGGTGCGACCAGGGAAAAAGGGACGAAGATCTGCAAAAATTTCTTGAGAAGGGACTTGAAAGGAACCAAACTCATAGATGGGATCTAGGAGAGGGAGTTCCTCTGAGCATAGCCGGACAAAATGCTTTATGCAAAAACGCATGTATGAACCTCCTTGAAACGCTTATTTACTCTTTATCTATATGAAGAAAAGATAGAAGAGTGTCATTTTTTTTAAAAAATTCTAAGATGTAAAAATGCTTGCTTCATATTAATTATTTTTCATCAAATGGCATCTGAAGAATATTCTGTTGAGAGGAGGGATGGAATAATGAATCGTTTTTGGGAAAAAATTATTAGGCCTATACTACTAAAGGAACAGCCAAAAAATATTGTAGAAATTGGTGCAGATTACGGATTCAATACCATACGAATACTGGAATATTGCAAATGGCTTGATGCAAAAGTGTATGTTGTAGATCCACTACCTAAGTTTGATGTAAATGCTTTTCAAAAGGCGTTTGGTAAACATTTAGAAGTGATTCGTTTACTTAGTCACGATGCATTACCCCAGATTTCCGAATATGACGTGGTACTCATTGACGGTGATCATAATTGGTATACGGTCTATTTTGAATTAAAAGCAATTGAGGAACGTTCCAAAAAAACAGGTAAATTTCCACTCGTTTTCTTCCATGATGTAGATTGGCCATACGGTCGTCGTGATATGTATTATAATCCACAGCAGATCCCTGCCGAATATTTGAAGCCATATGCATTAAAAGGGATGATTCCGGGACAGTCCGAATTAGCGGAAGAAGGAGGAGTAAATCACAATTTATACAATGCAGCATATGAAAATGGCCCAAAAAATGGGGTGCTTACAGCAATTGAGGATTTTTTACAGGATAGTAGCCTGAACTTATCCTTCCAAAAGGTAACGAGTGAAAACGGACTTGGTGTTGTGTATGAAAATGAACCTGAAAGAGATAAGTATATCCGTTATGTGATTGCTTCTTCCGGTATGTAAGACTTATGTATATAAACATCAAAAAAAGAACCCTGAGATGGGTTCTTTTTTGTAGATCAAATGATTAAAAATGTTTTTTATTCCATAAGTATAGGGTGATTTGACCGAAAAAGAGTAGATATAATCATGCTTTATGTTTTTCTTAATTTGTAGAGGAAGGGGAATTAAAGTCCTTCCAATCCTCAAAGGAATAATGGTCGAGAAAAATAGATTTTGTCTTATTGTATTCCTCAAAATTAATGTCGTCGAAACAGTAATGGAGGACCCAGCTTTCGTCTTGATAAGGGATGACAACCTTATATCCTGCTTTACGAAAAGCTATTGATTGAGAGACATCGTAAAAATGGAAGTTGTTTATCTTTTCGTCCCAATCTATATCATATTGAGTTACCATCATGACTCCATCAATACTAGTGACTTCTTGAAAAGGATAGGGGACATTTCCAAAGTTGTGGTGAGCAAAGGAGTTAATATAAGCCATTATCTTTCCGAAAGGCCTGCTGCCTTCCCACCAAACCCCTGAGGGAGGGAGATCGTTAGTACCTGCTACTCCAAACATTCCAACTTCTTTATCCATGAAAGTCTTGAGGCAATCAACTAAAAACCTAGTGTTCATAATGTAAGTATCCTGATGTAAATAAATTTTATATTTAGCTTTACTTTGTCGCATTGCCCTGTTATAGCCTTCCGTCATGCTAACTGCATCATAAATCGAAATAATTTCCACTGAGAATCCAGGGGGAACCCATAGTTGACTAATGTGATTTAAACATTCTTTATAGAGGACTTCGTCGTTCACGCAACTAATAAACGCGAAAGAAAGCTGTCTATTCTCCATTGCGTATTTCTCCTTTTTTAACGGAAAAGCGTGTTTTTCCGATTAATAGCTAACTACTTCCCGAATTATACTAAGCTGATTGGTATGACGTTTTTAAGCAAGGATATACCTTCTCTTACCATATTCCACATAAAGAAAAATCGACACTAGAGAATTTTCTTCCCTTCTCCTATTCTTTTTCTTCTACCTGACAAAGAACCGTCTCTGCCCAATTTCATACATTAGTAAAGGTGGTAAGCGTTTAGAAAAGGAGGAAAGCTTATGACAAAAGATAATTCTAAGGAGCTCCCAAAGGTAAGTATTCTGATTCCTACTTATAATAGACCACATTACTTCGAACTGGCATTGCAAAGTGCCTTAGCTCAGAATTATTCCAATTTGGAGATTATCGTAGGGGATGACAGCACGAACGATGAAACCGAGCAACTAATAAAACCTTATTTGGAGAAGCATCCACAGCTTATCTATTACAAAAATCCGCAAAATTTGGGGCAATTTGAAAATGACCTAAAGCTACTGGAACTGGCAAGCGGGGAATACATCAATTTTTTAATGGATGATGATCTATTTCACTCAGAGAAAATTAGTAGGATGATGGTTTATTTTCAAATGGATCATCAAGAAGAGATCGCTTTGGTCACTTCTAAACGGGCAATTATCAATGAGACTGGTGCCATTCAACCAGATATCGCAGAAACACAAACAGATTTCTTGCAGGATACAATTCTAGATGGTGATAAATTAATTAATATGTTACTTGGTTTACAATGGGGGAATTTCATTGGGGAGCCGACAACGGTATTATTTCGAAAAAAATATTTAACAGAACCGTTTGGAACCTTATTAGATAGAAAATATACGTGCACAGTGGATATGGCCTCTTGGATCGTATTGCTACGAAATGGAAAAGGGGTTTATATGACGGATACATTGAGCTATTTCCGCATGCATCCTGCTCAACAAGTCAAGCAACATGATATCATCATTGGCGGCTCTATTGATTTGGTACATTTGGTCTTACAGGCAGCACCATTCCTTGGATATTTACAGGAAAAAGATACGCTGGTTAAGGCCTATGTCAATACACTTCGGTTTATTCATGGCGCACTCTATGTTACTGATCCGGATCAGGTGTCAGATGATACGTTAGAATTGCGTGCTTACCAAGAAAAAATCACTGCTCTTTTATTTGAAGCTACGAAGAGTATGCCCCAATGAAATCCTTGATGGTGCAGCTTTCGTGACAGGGCTAAAGCGGGATTTCTTTACTTCGTGAGCGGATATTATCTGTAAGCATACAATAACATATCGTGCAGATATGTTGAGCTGTGCTATGCATGATTGACCTGAACGTCAAACGATTTAGGGAGGCCGATACATGAAAGGAATTATTTTAGCCGGCGGAACAGGTTCTAGATTGTATCCCTTAACAAAGGTTACCAATAAACACTTGTTACCGATTGGAAAATATCCAATGATTTATCACCCCATTCATAAGCTAAAACAGGCGGACATTCATGAGGTATTAATTGTCACGAGCCGTGAGCATATGGGAGATGTAGTAAATTTGTTGGGAAGCGGAGTAGATTTTAATATGCAATTCACGTATAAGGTACAGGATGAACCCAAGGGAATTGCACAAGCATTAGGAATGGCGGAAGATTTTGCACATGGAGAGCTGATTACGGTTATCTTAGGTGATAATGTATTTTCTGATAATATTTCCAACTATGTAAAGAGGTTTGAAGAGCGTGGGTACGGAGCCAATATCCTGATAAAGCAGGTTGTTGATCCTGAGCGCTATGGTGTACCGAAGTTGGATGATGGAAAAATTGTTTCCATCACGGAAAAACCGTCCCAACCAGACAGTCATTTTGCTGTAACAGGTATATATATGTACGATTGGAAGGTATTTGACATTATTAAAACCCTACAGCCTTCTGCCCGCGGAGAATTAGAAATTACTGATGTGAATAATGCGTATATTGAGCGAAATGAGATGACATATGATGTACTTCAGGGATGGTGGACAGATGCAGGGACCCACCATTCGATTTTACACGCAAACCAACTAGCCGCCACCTTAGAGCTGGATAAGTTAGAAGAAGACTAAATAGGGAGAGGAGGAGATAAAGCGTGATTGAAGGCGTAAAAGTCAAAAAGCTAATAAAGTTTGCGGATGACCGGGGATATTTTATGGAGGTATGGCGTGATGACGACTTATTGTTGGAAAAATTTGGCCAATTATCAGCCTCCTTGACATATCCAGGTGTGATTAAAGCGTTCCATTATCATAAAAAGCAGGATGATATCTGGTTCTTCCCCGCCGGCAATGCTCAGGTCGTTTTGCATGACCTAAGAGACGAATCGCCGACTAAAGGAAAGACCGACGTTTATTATATGGGTGAGAATCATTTAATCTCTTTGTTCATCCCGCGAGGAGTGGCACATGGATATCGGGTATTAGGGCAACAGCCAGCCGTCATTACTTATTTAACCAACAATTCTTATGATCCCAAAGATCCGGATGAATATCGAATCGCCTATGATGATAAAACAATTAATTTTAATTGGGCCACGGTATTTAAATAAGGAGGAAGTCATTTATGAAAGTATTGGTGACAGGTGGAGCGGGATTTATTGGGAGTAATTTCATTCATTATCTCCTGCATCAATACCCCCATTATAAAATCATTAATTTGGATTATCTCACATATGCCGGTAATTTAGAGAATTTACAGGACATCGAGGAACATCCGCACTATCGGTTTGTGAGAGGCTCTATTTATGACAAGAAATTGGTCGAAAAACTTCTGTCAGGAGAAAAAGCTTTATATTCTGATGATGAGACTCCAATTGATATTATTATTAATTTCGCAGCAGAATCGCATGTTGATCGAAGCATTTCAGACCCAAGCTACTTTGTAAAAACAAATATTACCGGTACGCAGGTGCTTCTAGAATTTGCTAAACGATATAAAATCAAACAGTTTCTTCAAGTATCTACCGACGAGGTGTATGGTTCATTAGACGAGACTGGATTGTTTACTGAAGATTCTCCGCTTGCCCCCAATAGCCCATACGCCGCCTCCAAAGCAGCAGCTGATTTATTAGTCCGTTCCTATCATCAAACCTATGATATGTATACAAATATCACACGGTGTTCTAACAATTATGGACCGTATCAATTTCCAGAAAAATTAATACCACTCGCTATTACCAATGCAATTGCTTATGAAAACATTCCTGTTTATGGCGATGGACTACACGTTCGCGATTGGTTACATGTAGAGGACCATTGCCGAGCTATTGATCTTGTTATGCATAGTGGCAAGCCTGGCGAAGTATATAATATTGGCGGCAATAATGAATGGACGAATCTGAGTTTGCTTCAAACATTGCTCCGTGAGTTACATCGAGAAGAGAATTTGCTTCAGTTTAGTAAGGATCGTCCGAAGCACGATCGCCGCTATGCTATTGATTCCACCAAAATTCGAACAGAATTAGGCTGGGAGCCGATTCATACTTTTGAAGAAGGTCTTGCTAATACGATTCGCTGGTATCAGCAAAACGAACAATGGTGGAAGCGAGCTAAATCAGGAGCTTTTCGCGAATATTATAAGCAACAATATGGTCATACCATTCAAGACCATACCCATTAGCGTATGAGGGAAAAGGGAGGGAGCAGTTTGAAAGTGCTGGTCACTGGGGCACAGGGACAACTAGGTCAAGATCTGGTTGCATGCTCACAGGGCATGGATCATGTAAAGGGATACAGTCGACAGGAATTAGATATTACACAATTAGATCAGGTAAGAGAGCAGGTGCAGGCTTATCAGCCTGATGTTATTATTCATGCTGCAGCCTATACCAATGTGGATCAGGCTGAGAGCGAACCTGATCGAGCCTATGCAGTTAATGCGTGGGGAACCCGTAATGTAGCCCTTGCTGCGCAAGAGATAGGTGCTAAAATGGTGTACATTAGCTCAGACTATGTATTTTCTGGCAAGGGAAGTGAGCCTTATGTTGAATTTGACCGTCCTGATCCGCAAAGTGTCTATGGAAAAAGTAAGCTAGCCGGGGAAGAATTGACCAGATGCTTATGCCACAAGCATTTTATTGTTCGAACTTCCTGGGTATATGGTAAAAGCGGTCATAACTTTGTGAAGACAATGATACAGCTTGGACAAAAACAGACAGAAGTCTCAGTTGTCACTGATCAAATTGGCTCTCCGACCTATACTGTTGATTTGGCACTATTTTTAATGCAGCTAGCTAAAAGCGAGTGTTACGGTATCTACCATGCTTCCAATCAAGGGAGTTGCTCGTGGTATGAATTTGCAGAGGCAATATTTGCCGAATTTCAGCAAAAAGTAAAGGTTGTCCCAATAACAACGCAGGATTTTCCGCGTCCTGCCCCCCGACCCGTCTATTCAGTGATGGATCATATGGCTATTCGTTTACATGATTTTCAACTTCTTCGGCATTGGCGTGATGCATTGCATGCGTACCGCCTAGATTGTATGGCTAAAAAGGAGGAGAGCTATGACTCCTAACCTCTCGATTGTAATTTTGACACGTAATGGCTTAGCTTTTACTAAAATGTGTGTGGAAAGTATTAAAAAGCATACAAAAGATTATGAGCTAATCTTTATTGATAATGGCTCTACTGATGGGACGGTTGCCTACCTGAATTCTCTTCCTCATGCAGTCGTTATCTCTAATAGTGAAAATCGTGGTTTTGCAGCAGGCAATAATCAAGGATTTCGAGAAGCACGGGGCGAGTATATTGTCATGCTAAATAATGATACATTGGTCACTCCACAGTGGAGCCAATTACTTATAAATTGGCTAAATAAGGATCCGTCAGTAGGTATGGTTGGACCCCGTTCCAATAATGTATCGCCTGGACAGCAAATTAGCACAGAAGAAACCGTAGAGCTTGCTACAGTTGATTCGTTTGCAATTGATTGGACCAAACGTTATGCCAATCAAGGCTTCTATAGTCGAAAGCTGGTAGGTCATTGCATATTATTTAGACGAAGTCTGCTTGAGCAAATTGGCGGATTGGATGAACGCTTTCATCCAGCCAACTATGAGGATGATGATTTTTGTCTACGCGCTCGTCTGCTTGGGAAAAATCTATGGGTTGCCAATGATGTATTTATTTATCACTTTGGCCATGCCTCCTTTTTAGTAAATAGAGTGAAGTACCGAGACTATTCCTGGGAGAACGCAAGGCGGTTTATAGAAAAATGGCAACTTCCTATGAGCATACATCAGCTTGAGACACAGGGATATGATCCAAACGTTATCGTGGAACGGGTGGGTACATTTGATCCGCAAAAGCATGTCGAGCCCTTGTAATTAAGAGAGGGGGGTGAAGTATGGCTACGATCAGCCTATGTATGATTGTAAAAAATGAAGAAAAATCTATCGCCCGTTGTCTTCGTTCTGTCTTGGGGGCAGTTGATGAAATTATTATTGTGGATACCGGTTCCACTGACAAAACGATTAAGGAAGCGAAGGCGTTTACCAAAAAGATTTTTCACTTCAAATGGGTGAATGACTTTTCTAAAGCACGTAATTTTTCATTTCAGCAAGCTACAATGGATTACATTATGTGGATGGACGCAGATGATGTACTGGAGGAAATTGATCGGAAAAAACTACAGCTCTTCAAACATAAAATTGACCCGAGTATTGATGTAATCATCATGCCTTATCATACTAGTAAAGATGAATTTGGCAATGTCATTCTTCCTTATTCTCGTGAAAGAATTATAAAGCGAACCCATAAGCATTCCTGGATAGGCATGGTTCATGAATATATTGAGTATTCCTTTGCTAGGTGTTTTGAAGTTGATATTGCCGTTACCCATCGTCCACGTGAGCAAAAAAATCATAACAGAAATTTGCAATTGTACGAAAGTGCGATAGCAGATGGGATTTTATTATCTCCGAGGGACAAATATTATTATGCCAATGAATTAAAGGATCATGAAAGATATGAAGAGGCTATTGAGATTTATAAGAAGTTTGTGAATAAAGAATTACCACAAGTAGAGGAACTGGGGATGTTACTCGAGCATCTATGCTTCTGCTATGAGAGATTACAGCTTCCAGAAGAAGAAATCAAGTATGCATTAAAAAGTTTGGAATATGGCTTGCCACGAGCTGAGGCATGCTGTCGGCTGGGATATTATTGGTTACAAAAAAATGAACCGAAAAGGGCGCTTTTTTGGTATGATCTCGCTACTGCATTACCTAAACCTAAATCGTGGGGATTCCGTAAAGAAGCATGCTGGACCTGGCTCCCGCATTTGCAACTATGTGTTTGCTATGATCGCTTAGAACAGTTCGAGATGGCTTACAAACATAATGAATTGGCACGAGCATACCGACCAACAGATCCAATTATTCTAAGCAATCGTACCTACCTAACCAATCGGCTGGAAGGATTGGGGATTCCCATTCCTTCATAAACATAAAGAGTGGAAAAACAGCGCTTCTCGTAAAAAGAGAAAAGCGCTGTTTTTTTTGAAGGAAAAGGAAAAATCATTATTCCTAGCTATCATCCTCGTCTTGATACTTCCCCTGATGGGAATTAACCTCCATATGTCTTAAAGTTGACTTCACCTTATCCGTTTGTGACTGGTAGTCGGTGATAACTTCTGTTAGAACGGCTACGGATTCCTTTAATGTAGGCTCATTGCTAATATGATCAATGGCTCTATGAATATGCATCATTTTATTTTCTGTTTCTCGCAAGAATTCCACTAATTCCATGCCATTCATTTTTTTCACCTCATCATTCTGATTCGGTTAAGACCGTTTCTTTATCATAAGTGTGTGTTACTGAGCTTTTTTGTATGCATCATGAGGTAAAGAGAAAATCAGGTGCTTTAGGAGAGGTTATAAATTGGTCATATCTACTGTTTCTATCGTCCAAGCAATGCTTATCTTTTACTCATATTCTAAAGTATCACAGTAGGAGGTGTTTTTATGAGTAAAAAACATTGCAAGTGTAGACAGCGTCATCACCATCATCACGAAAGTCATTCTGATAAGCATTGGGAAAACTCTAGTAGTTCAGTATGGACGAATCATGAGAAGTTCCGTAAAAAATGTCATCATCGCCATGTAACAGTGATTTTAAATCCGGGCGAAACCCTAGTGGTTCATGCAAGACATAGAGGTCATAAGAAGTAAATTTGTGTACTTAACAAGGGGCCATTGGCTATAGCCGATGGCTTTTTGTTTCCACAATCGGATGGTCAATCAATTATGCTTTCGTAGAGAATAAGCCGTGTCAAACCTTACATGGGGAAAATAATAATAAATAGAGGAGTCATGGCTATGAGAAAGCCAGGGATAAGCTGGGTACCTGTTCAAAAATATGACCGCCCTTTAGGCCCTGTTTGGCAGGTTAGAAAAGGAAGGGAAGGAAACCGACAAATTGGTTTTTTTAAATATATGAATAGTAGTACAGCAAAAAAGCTTGGTCCTGTTTTAGCTATGGAGTTACTTTCGTATCGACTTGCTCGCAAGCTAGGCATCTCAGTAGCTAAGATCGAAGTGGTCACAATTCAAGGGAAAAGGGGCATAGTGTCTCATAAAAAAAGAAAAGGCCGTCTTTTTAGCTGGGAGGAGTTTTATCGGCGAAAAGGGCCCAAGGCTATCAACGAATTGCAATCCCCAGAAAGATTGATAGAGCTATTTGTCTTTGATATTTGGATTGTCAATGTAGATCGCCATAATGAGAACATCATAATATTCCCTACTCAGAAAGCATATGATTTTTATGCTATTGATCATAGTATGTCTCTGTTGGGAACCTTTACTTTTCGCAAAATTCCATGGTATTCCAAGCTGTGGGAACATGTTGCCCTATATAATCATCACTACTTGCGGGGTCTTACCCACTATATCCAAGAATACAGTCAAGTAAAGCCGTTTATTCAAAAGATTCAACGACTATCACCTGTGGTTATAAAACAAACAGTAAGACGGATTCCAGGTTCTTTATTAAGTCTGACGCAAAAACAGCAGGTTGAACGTGTTCTATTGAATCGACAAAAAAACCTACATCACTTGGTAGAACGATGGTTATTGGAATATAAGGGAAAGATATAGCATAAGAAAAGAAAGGTACCTCGGTTTATACCTAGCCAACAGGCAGGAGGAGGTAGCTAGAAATATGATGTACTCGGGGGAAGACAGCTCTCATCTCGTTTGGACTGGGGCCGTAATTGCCATTTTCACCTATTTAGTGGGTGGCATAGATAAGCTGTTTACGGCATTTTGCATTTTTATCGTTGTCGATTATATAACGGGTGTACTTGCTGCTTGGTATACCAGGTCGCTTAGTAGCCAGGAAGGGTTTCGAGGAATAGCTAAAAAGGTTGGTATGTTTGCTTTTATCATTATAGCCAACCAATTGGATTTAATTAGTGGAAGTAATCAAGGGTTTTTACGAGATACAATCATTTTATTTATGATTGGGAATGAAGGGATTTCTATAATCGAAAACTGTCATCGGCTGGGTCTGCCTGTGCCCGATTTTTTATTGCGAGCGCTGGAAAGCGTAAAAAAGCTCAAAAAGAAATGATTATCTTTTGGTTTCAGCGATCAAAGGTACTTTGTCCATGCACAAAGTACCTTGCCTCGTTCATACATAAGAGAAAGAGCCTTGCGATAAAATATTTTATTACGTGTGTTTTACAAAAATAGACAGTTTTTTTAAGGAAGAGAGCGTATAATACAGCGTACTGGGAGGAGGAGTGACAGATGAAATTTACTTGCATTCATTGCTGCAGTATTTTTTATGAAAAACAAAGGTGCCCGATATGTGGCAGCTCAGATGTAAAACCCATTATTGTAGAGGTTCAAAATGCTACAGAAACCATTGTGATTCCAGCTAAAAGAGATTGTCTATAAAAACAAATTTGAAACCTCCAGCCACTATGAAACGTAATACTTGTTAAGACAAGATATCTAACAGCTTAAGGAGGACAACATGCTAATAACCACAACACATACTGTTCAGGGTAGAGATGTCGAGGAGTATCTTGATATTGTAACAGGCGAAGCAATTATGGCTGCTAACATTGTTCGAGATTTCATGGCAGGGGTCCGAGACATTATAGGCGGACGAAGCGGTGCCTATGAAAACAAGCTAGCAGAAGGAAGAGCGATTGCCATTAACGAGATGAAGGATAAGGCTGCTCAAATAGGTGCGAATGCAGTTATCGGTATTCATTTAGATTTTGAAACGATCGGTAACGGTATGCTGATGGTTGTTGCTTCTGGAACAGCTGTTCGGATTCGGTAATTTTTCTTTGATAAATCGTAGGGGTTTTATATGGGAAGAAAGGCCACTCTTTGCGACTGTGAAGAGGGCTTTTTTATTTGTGAAATAAAATTGAAAAAAATCGGTCATTGCAAAACAAGCTCAGATCACTACAATTAAGTTAATATACAAAATGTACATAACGGAGCTGGTTACCATTCAACCTATTCACAAGAACAAGTCATTTCTGTTATTAATGTCAGGAGAAATTGTAGCTGGAATTACCATGTGGGTCTGTCTGTTGCTAAATCTACAGTTTATGTCACAGATAATGAAAACCAATTTGGGAACTGGCCTGTTACTCATGACAGGGATGCTTGCTAGCATTCTATTTTTACCAACTGTCGGGAAAATGATTGATCTGTATGATAAGCAAAAGATTTTGATTGCTTCCTCCTGTTTGAGGTGTTTGGCCCCTGTTTTTATGTATTTTGCTATTAGTTACACCTCCATTGGCTGGCTAGTTGCTTCGTTAATTGTGAATCAAGTAGCTGGTTCCATGTATTTGCCAACCGTACGGGCAGGCTTGCCGGCATTGGTTGGGGAGGCTAATCTCCTCTCTGCAAACACACTGTATATGAACATTGCTACCATGGCTAGAATTGCGGGTACAGCCGTCGGGGGGCTACTGTTAACAGTGTTTACGATGCAGGCGGTTACTATGGGGGCGTTTATCGGCTTTCTGATACTAGTAATGATTGTGCTATTTGTTCGAATTCCGCAGTCACACCATAAACGTAAACAAACAGAAAAATTGAAATTTATAGAAGTTTTCGAAATAATGAAAAAAGAGCCATCGGTAACCGTTGGGCTGATTAGCACTGGGGTAGTGACACTCTTCTTAGGCGGATTTAATATATTGGTTTTAGCCTTTGGAAAACTTCAGGATTCCTCGACGATTATGGGATATATCTATGCGATAGAAGGAGCAAGTGTACTTCTTGCAGGGATTTTTGTACAAAAATTGGTAAGTCAAGTAAACTTAGTAAGAGTATCCTCCTTACTTGTAGTGGTCATCGGAATTGCAGAATGGGGAATGTCATTTAGTACAAGTCCAGTGATGGTGCTACTTTCATTTGGATTGTTCGGTTTTACTCTAGGCTTTATAATTCCGATGGTAACAACCGTGTTTCAAAAAAGGCTGCCCGAAATGGTCCAAGGACGATTTTTTAGTTTTAAAGAAATACTAGACCGGATTATTATTCAGGTCGCTATGCTTCTTACATCAGCAAGTCTGGATTTTATTGGGGTTTCCTCCTTTCTTATCCTAATGAGTATTTTCACGGTATGTACGGGGCTACTTACATACCTATACGGAAAAAGACAAAACCTAGTGGTAACACATCTTGGATCACAGAATGAATCAAAATAATGATAAATACATTTCATACAAAAATTTGCTTTACTCATTATTGACAAGGCGTTAAAATGTTACTATGATTTTCAAAGGGGTAAAATCCGATAAGATAACTGGGGGTTTAACAAATGAAGAAAGCTTGGTACTCTACTGCACTTGTTTCTATTCTAGCGCTCTCTCTATTTGTAGCTGGTTGTGGGTCATCTAATCAGGGAGCCACAGGCGGGCAAGGAGGAAACACAACAGCGAAAAACTCCTTGGAAGCGATCAAAACGGCTGGGAAGATTCGCATTGGTACAGAAGGCACTTACGCACCCTTCACTTACCATGATTCTACAGGACAGCTAACAGGCTTTGATGTGGAAATCGCTCGTGAGGTTGCAAAACGTCTCGGTGTAGAACCTGAATTTATTGAAAGCAAATGGGATGGCATGATTGCAGGACTAGAAGCAAATCGCTTTGAAATGGTTGTAAATGAGGTGGGCATACGACCAGATCGGAAAGAAAAATTTGATTTCTCCGACCCATACATTGTGTCAAAAGCGGTGTTAATTGTTAATGAGGATAATAATGAAATCAAGACTTTTGCAGATTTAAAAGGAAAAAAATCAGCTCAAACTCTCACAAGTAATTTAACAGACCTAGCACGAGAGAATGGGGCTGAAATTGTACAATCGGAAGGATTTAATCAGGCTATTGAGCTTTTATTGTCCAAGCGAGTAGATGCAACTGTTAACGATGGTCTATCTTTCCTCGACTTTAAGAAACAAAAGCCTGATGTGAAAATAAAAATTGCAGCCGAACATCCTAACGCTACTGAAAATGGAATGATGTTTGCAAAAGGCAAACATCCTGAACTGATTGAAGCAGTAAATAAAGCGTTAAAAGAGATGAAGGCTGATGGTGCTTATTTGAAAATATCCGAGAAATATTTTGGTGCAGACGTCTCCAAATAATACAGATAGGACTGAATGGAAGTGGAACAATCTGATCGTATTATCGGTATTATCGTGGATTCATTTTTCCCGCTGTTAAAGGCGGGAATTTTGTTCACGATACCTCTTACGCTAGTTTCTTTTATCATTGGATTAATACTTGCTTTTTTTACATCGATTGCTCGTTTATCAACGAATAAATTGTTGTATGGAATTTCCAGCTTTTATGTATGGGTTATCAGAGGTACTCCATTATTAGTGCAATTATTTATTATTTTCTATGGCCTACCGAAGCTAGGTGTTACCATTGATCCATTTCCGGCTGCCATTATTGGTTTTTCTTTAAGTGTGGGAGCGTATAACTCCGAAGTGATCCGTGCAGCTATTCAATCAGTGCCTAAGGGGCAGTGGGAAGCGGCTTATACAATTGGGATGACCAAAAATCAGGCAAGACGCCGAATTATTCTTCCTCAAGCTCTACGTGTGGCGATACCGCCGCTTGGTAATTCGTTTATTAGTCTAGTGAAAGATACCTCTCTAGCCGCTACTATTACAGTGACAGAGATGTTTCAGATATCGCAACAGATTACTGCGATGACATACGAACCCTTGGTGCTCTATTGTGAGGTCGCGATTATCTATCTGTTTTTCAGTACGATATTATCAGCATTGCAAAGCCGTGTGGAACATCGTCTGGAACGCCGTATGGCTAGGTAGGAGGAGAGAAGCATCATGATTGAGATAAAAGGACTTCATAAAAGCTTTCAACAAATTGATGTTTTAAAGGATATATCTGTAACGATTAAAAAAGGAGAGGCTGTCGTCATCATAGGCCCCTCAGGCTCTGGAAAAACTACATTGCTTAGATGCATGAATCTTTTGGAAATACCTACATTGGGAAGCATGCAAATAGGAGATCAACGTCTTGACTTTACACCTGCTACTAAAATGAAGGAAAAGGATTTGCTTCCTATTCGTAAGCAATCAGGTATGGTTTTTCAAAGCTATAATCTTTTCCCGCATATGACAGCCCTAGAGAATGTCATGGAAGGACAAGTTATTGTAAAAAAACGTTCGAAGGAAGAAGCCAAGGCGAGAGCGGAGGAAATGCTTACAAAAGTGGGTCTTGCTGATCGAATGAACATGTATCCCCATCAGCTATCTGGGGGACAACAGCAGCGGGTAGGTATTGCCCGTGCGATGGCACTAGATCCAACAGTTCTACTGTTTGATGAACCAACCTCTGCACTAGACCCGGAATTAGTTGGTGAGGTATTGAAGGTTATGAAACAGCTAGCAGAAGAAGGAATGACAATGGTGATCGTTACCCATGAAATGAATTTCGCACGAGATGTAGCCGATCGTATCCTCTTTATGGATGGCGGTGTCATTTTGGAACAGGGGACTCCTGAGGAAGTCTTTGAGCATACAAAAAACGAACGAACGCAACAATTTTTACGGCGCATACAAGCATAACGATTGAGCACTGGAGCTATTCCAGTGTTTTTTTGTTTTTTACCAATATCGAGCTTTGATTTAAATAGTAAGGGTAGGGTTACTGTATAAAGGTAAGATGTAAGAGAAATTGGTAAAAAAAAGATGAAAACGTTTTGGCATCTAAGTACGTCTAATAAATAAGTAAACAGGAAAGCCTAAAAGACGAGCACAAAAGCCCGAGACAGCTTTTTATAGGTAGCACTTATTTTTATGGAAAGAATACATAGCAAGTAGCTTAGTAAATTGACGTGTCTCTTCTTCAATAACGATATGAAATTCGAGGAAGCAGGTGGAGAGTAATGAACATCTCAAAATGGACAAAAACAGGTATTGCAGCAGTTCTTTGTCTACCATTCATACATGCAGCAGGTTCACATCATTTTTTGCAGGCGGCTGAGAAACCGGTATATGTAGCCCAGGTGTCCGAGGAGACCAAAGGCGCTGGTAACCAAGGCACACAAACATCCAAATCCGCCGGTACAGAAGAATCTGTTTCAGTCGAGGATAAACAAGAAGTTCGCCTATATTCTATACAGGATCAAGATAAGCATGGCTTTATTGATGCAACGGGAAAGGTAGTCATCGCTCCCCAATTTGAAGTGGTTGGCGAGTTTCATGAAGGGCTTGCCGTTGCTAAGAAGGATGGGAAATACGGGTTTATCAACCAGCATGGCTCTTTTGTAATCCCTCCTCAGTATGAGGAAGCAGATTCGTTCTCAGAAGGAGTAGCTGCTGTTAAAGCAGGGGATCGCTTTGGTTTTATCAATAAAGAAAATAAGATGGTGATCCCAGCCAAGTTCCAATTTGCTCGTAGCTTTCAAAATGGTCTAGCTGCTATAGGTGAAAATCATAAATATGGTTTTATCAATAAGAGTGGACAAATCGTGATTCAACCAGAATATGAGATTGTCTGGGGTTTTCAAGAAGGTACCACTGTAGCCTATAAGGATGGAAAAGCAGGTTATCTTGATCAAACAGGAAAGGTCATCATTCCTTTTACTTATCAAATTGCGAATCCATTTCAAGAAGGGCTGGCCCTAGTCTATGCGGGTGAGGAAAGGGGATATAGTCTCATCAACAAGCAGGGTCAGGAGGTAGTGAAACCAGAGGGCTTTGAGCCTGGAAGCTTTTCAGAAGGAGTAGCCGATGTGATGGTTGCTGTGGATGGGGATTTTAAAGCCAGCTATATTAACAAAAAAGGTGAGTTTTTACTTCCACCTACTTATGAACGTACATTGCCTTTTTCCGAGGGACTTGCTTCTGTTAAGGTGAATGGCAAATATGGATTTATCAACAAGCAAGGAAAAATGGTAATTAAGCCTCAGTTTGAATCGGGCGGTGTATTTCATAACGGTTTGGCTTATGAGGTAACACATGACGAACAAGGATATAGCTTTTGTTATGTCAATAAACAAGGTGAAATCGTTTGGAAAAGCTCTGTTATGAAGGAGTTTCCAGGGGATTTGGAATAACTTTGTCGAAGCTCTCGCGATATTGGTAGCGAGAGCTTTTTATTGTGAAGTAAAATATGTCTAAAATGTGTCTAAAGTCATTTGAATGTTCTGTTAAATAAAGTATAATATTGGTAATGATTTGGAAAGGGGATATAAAACCATGGAAATCGGCATTGCTATGTATCCGATCATAGGGGTCTTAGTCTTCTCTTTCATCTTGTTCTACTACTTGTATAAAGGAATTATGAAGGATACAACAAAGCACGATGAGGAGCATGTATGGGTTGATTACGATACGAGCTTTATGAAGGAGACTCCTCACTCACAGCAGAAAAAGGCAAAAAGTAATCAGAATATGTAAACTACAAAATGGTTGAAGCGCTCCTCTGAAGGGGTGCTTTTTTACTTATGTAATTTTTAAATTTCCTGAATTGTATGTTATAAATAAATGGAAAGGCTTCGAAGCTGTCAATTTTTTTAAAAGGAGAGCGTCCATGCGTAAACCATATCTTATTGGCCTTGTGTTATTAGCTGTTTGGTTTGTCTGGCTCCTCTATGGATTAAAGTTTTACCGAGGAGAACAATTTAGCACTTTATTTTTATTAGTTGCTTTTGGTACAGGCGTTTTTCCCATCTATTTTAGCTTCGTTCATTTATTAATTGGTGAACGATCTAAGCAATGGATCAGTTGGGTTGGGATTGTAGCTACGGCTTTTGTGATCGTACCCGTTTCGATTTTTCTTTTATACCGATTTGCTTAAAAAATCCATTTGTACAAAGCGGTTGTCAGGTAAGGGTTTATCTGATAAAGTGAAGTGAAAATTACATAGGAATAATCCAAAATAGAGGTGCGCAGCGGATGAGTCATCCTGTTTGCTTTACATCGCCGGGACGATGAGGACAGGATAAAAGGTCAATGCGCCGAAGTCGTTGCTGACCGGCAATCTACGGCTGGGGTGTACGTGAATAACGTACGTCCTGTCATGAAAGGTGTGCCTTTCGTGGAGCGCTATTTATGAGTTGCCAAGGTAGAACCAGCAATGAGTAGGCGATCCACTCATTGCTTTTTTGCTTATCAAGGGGTTATTCTTTTTTCAAAACAGTAATTTTGCAATAGCGATTACATAAACCAAATTGGTAGGAGGAAACACTCGATGAACATGATGAATGCCCACGAAATTATCAGCTTTATTCAAAAGAGCGAGAAGAAGACGCCTGTGAAGGTGCATGTAAAGGGAAATTTAGAAGGAATTGATTTTGGCCAAAATACAAAAACCTTTATCATAGGCAATGTAGGTGTATTGTTTGGCGAATGGAAGGACGTACAGCCTGTGCTTGAAGCCAATAAGGACAGCATTGAGGACTATGTGGTAGAGAGCGATCGTCGCAATTCTGCGATCCCGATGCTAGACACAAAAGAAATTCAAGCGCGTATTGAGCCAGGTGCTATCATTCGTGATCAAGTACACATTGGAAATAATGCAGTAATTATGATGGGTGCGGTAATTAATATCGGTGCTTCTATTGGAGAAGGTACTATGATCGATATGGGCGTTATTATTGGCGGACGCGGCACGGTTGGCAATAATTGCCACATCGGAGCAGGAGCTGTCATAGCAGGGGTCATTGAGCCGCCTTCTGCCACACCTGTAATTATTGAGGATGATGTATTGGTTGGAGCAAATGCTGTTATTTTAGAGGGTGTACGGATTGGTAAAGGCTCAGTGGTTGCTGCGGGAGCTGTTGTAACACAGGATGTTCCTGCGAACGTAGTAGTGGCTGGGACACCGGCAAGAATCCTAAAAGAAATTGATGCAAAAACCAAGTCCAAAACAGAGATTATGCAAGAACTGCGTCAGTTATAAGTATGTAAAAAACTGTAAGGTATATATCATATCAGCTAGTCATAGATTGAGCTGAATAAAAGGGGCGTCTTCCCATGACGGATTGGCTACAAAAAGATGAAACCTATTTGATGTCCACCTACAAACGATTGCCGATTGCAATTGAAAAGGGAGAGGGCAATTATTTACTTGATACAGAGGGAAAAGCTTATCTTGATTTGTTTACTGGTCTGGCTGTCTCTGTTCTGGGCCACTCTCATCCCAAAATTGTAGAAGCTCTTGTAGAACAGGGAGAGAAATTCTTGCACATCTCCAACATTTTTTTGAACAAGCCAGCCATCACATTGGCAGAGCAGTTAGTTAAGCATACGATTCCGGGAAAAGTTTTCTTCAGTAACTCAGGAGCTGAAGCAACAGAAGCTGCGATCAAGCTTGTGCATAAATGGGCAAAAATGACCGGAAGAGAGAATGCTGGGATTGTTGTGCTAAAAAATAGCTTCCACGGCAGGACGCTTGGAGCTGTCAAGCTAACAAGACAAGCTCATGTTTATCAGGACTACCCGTTGCCGGCATTTCCTGTATATGAGGTAGCTCCTGGTGATATAGAAGGATTGGAAGAGATTATTACGACGTACTCACCTGTTTGCTTATTAATGGAGCCAGTTCTTGGATCGGGTGGAGTTATTCCGCTTTCCGAGAGCTTTTTGCAAACAGCTTTTGCTCTGTGTAAAGAACATGACGTGCTATTTGCTATGGATGAAATTCAAACAGGTATGGGACGAACTGGTAAACTGTTTGCCTACCAGCATACGACTGTGGAACCTGATCTTATCTTATTTGCCAAGGGTGTCGGCGGTGGATTACCGCTAGGTGGGGTGATCGCTGGAGAAAAACTGGCCAATCTTTTCAAGCCTGGAGACCATGGGACAACATTTGCCCCCTCTCCATTAAGTGCAGCATTGGGCAATGCGGTTATGGAAGCTCTGCTGGTAGATGGATTGCTTGAAGAGGGGAAAAAGCAAGCAGAGTATTTGTGGGCTCGTATAGCTCATTTAGTTGATGAATATCCACAACTTCTATCTGATATTCGAGGCAAAGGCATGATGCTCGGCATTCAGACGAAGCTAGCTCCAGAAGAGGTTAGTCATATCCAACAAGGGATGCTAGAGGCCGGCTTTTTAATTGATGTTACGCAGAAAACAATTATTCGACTATTGCCTCCGCTCACCCTAACCAGCGAGGAGATCGATCGCTTTATGGTGTGTTTCCGCGACGTGTTAGAGCAGGCGGCCCGCGTGAAGGGAGAGGTTATGTAAATGACATCCCCTTTTGTAGCTATTCGCCGTGAGTTACACAAGATCCCGGAGCCTGGTTTTGCCGAGTTTAAAACGCAGCAGTTTTTGCTTTCATTTATTGCCCAGTTACCTCAGGAGCATCTTGAGGTAACAACTTGGAAAACAGGTGTGCTAGTTAAAGTAAACGGGACATCTCCAAAGCGAATGCTAGCTTGGCGTGCTGACATGGATGGACTGCCGATTGAAGAGGAGACCAGCTATGATTTTCGTTCCCAACATCAGGGCTATATGCATGCATGCGGACATGATCTACACATGGCTATAGGGCTTGGCATCCTAAGCGAGTTTGCCAAAAGTCCTGCTGTAGACGATTTATTGTTTGTTTTTCAACCAGCAGAAGAGGGACCAGGCGGTGCGGAACCAATGCTAGCCAGCCCTGAATTTCGTTGCTATCAGCCCGATGCTATCTTTGCTCTGCATATCGCACCAGAATATCCAGTCGGAACCATTGCAATGAAAGAAGGAGTTTTCTTTGCCAACACTTCAGAATTATTTATTGAGGTGAAGGGGAAGGGAGGGCATGCAGCTTATCCGCATCTCGCCAATGATATGGTAGTTGTAGCGGCACAGCTTGTGACCCAATTACAGACGATTGTTGCTCGGAATGTAAATCCGTTAGATGCTGGAGTAATTACGGTCGGTAAAATAGAAGGCGGTACAAAGCAAAATATTATCGCCGAGGTAGCTCGACTAGAAGGAACGATTCGTACGCTGTCTCAGGATTCGATGCGTAAGATTAAACAGCGGATTGAAGCGATCGTCCAAGGGATAGAAACAGGCTTCGATTGTGAAGCAACAATTGATTATGGTGCCATGTACTGTCAGGTGTATAATGATCCAGAGCTGTCCAAACGATTTATGAGCTGGTTGGATCTTCAGGATGATGTTACATTGGTTCGGTGCACCGAAGCGATGACTGGTGAAGATTTCGGATACTTTTTGGCCGAGATCCCTGGCTTTTTATTTTGGCTAGGTGTAGACACTCCTTATGGCTTGCACCATGCTAAGCTAGAACCAAACGAACAAGCCATCGAGAATGCAATCGAAATCATTACCCGTTTCTTTCGCCAATATGAAAAGATCATGTCAAATGAAAACAACTAAAAAGCAACCAAAGACGACCTGTGGGTCGTCTTTTGCTATATGTACAAATATCCGGTTGGTTATCCACAATCTAATCTAAGTCATTAATGAGAAAAGGAAGCTTTTATATCAGAATTAGCATCATATCACTATTATCCACTTGTGTATAAAATTTGAGAACATACTGTGGATACTGTGGATGAAGGTAAAAAAGTTCTTTTTTAACCACAACTATTTAAGAAATAATGCGTCTAAGATATAGAGAAAACAAAAAGGAACAAATATCCTTTTGATCTGAAAGCATACAAGTATAGCTTCGGCTTTCTATATATTATGATTGATGGAGGAATTGTGATGAAAAAGAAATGGATAGCAGGACTTGCAACTGTCATTGTTGCAGCTACAGCTACAACTGCATGGGGAGATACCAGCATACGTACATATTTCAATGGAGAGCGCAATACTAAAATAGAGGTTACGGCTTCAACACTTGATATGACGCAAGAATTGATTACTAGCCTTGGTGGCTTTGCTACTTATGATAGAGAGACAGGTAAACTGTTTATCGATAAGCCGAACGTCAATATTATGGTACTTGAAGGAGTTCAGCAAAACAAAAATAATGATATTGTGCTGACTAATCCCGTAACAGGTTTTTTGGAAAAAAACATTCCGCGTAACTTTGGAGTATATGTAGAGGTAGATAATATCATTGATGCTAAGGATATGAGCGTCAAAGTCAACATTATCGGTCCGGATGGCAATGTGGTGGATAGCAGCAAGGAGAAATCCTACTCTGTACGGGATGGCGGATTCTTCTTCTCCCAACCCTTTGTCTCTACAAAGTTAAAAAAGAACGGTACGTATAAAGTACAGCTAACAATGAAAAAAGAAAAGGATGCAAACATGATCGTTGTGGGAGAGAATTCCTTTACAGTAGGGAGATAAAATGCTCTTCCGCCGTTTTCAAAATTAGCTACCTGATGATATAATGGTTAGAAGTAATTACTATTATGTAATGTAAGAAAGGAAAGATGAAAGCGAATGAAGACAAAAGCCACGCGGTCATCAACAGATACAGACGGCCCGAGTATACGTATTGCCTGGAAAGACCCCCAATCGATTTTAGCCTCTTGGCTTGTGACGGAGGAATACCAGCAAGAGATTGAGCAAGAATTTTCCATTCCATTCCATGAGTTGCCGCTAGTTCTGCGTCTGTATGATGTAACGTACCGGACTGAAATTAAAAATGACGGGCTAGACAGCTATACAGATTATGACATCAACTATCGAGCAAGCAATTGGATTCTCTACGGAGTAATGGAAGGGTGTAAATATTGTGTCGATCTCGGCATACGTATGGTAGACGGAAGATTCTATTCGCTAACCAGATCTGAAATACTTTCGTAGCACCTATAGGAAAGACAGGACCCGATCAGGGAACCTGTCTTTTGTTTTTCATCGTGTTTACTTACCCTCACGACATTTGTCATACACACGCAGCGCCACTGCTAGTACAGCCCAGACAGGCATAGGCTTATCTAAGTCATGCAACCATTCGGGAGACGTGATGATTCCTTCTGCGAGGGCACGCTTACCTATTTCTAGCTTCCAAGCAGCTACAAAATTCTCAGAGGGGGACTTTATTTGATCATACTGGATTAAATTATAGGTTTTGATTATATTTTGTAGCTTTTCCGCATAGTCTGGGTCGGTGGCATATCCGGCTTGTTCTAGCTGCTGGGCTGCTTGATAAGGAGTAGTTGCTTGAATAACGGATTGATAGCGAGGACTTAATAAAAGCTGTGAGTGGTCTTCAATGGATTCAAGAAAGCTATTATAGGCTTTGAACGCTTGTGTTTTCGTAACCCAGGAGCCTTGAAGATATTCTTTGGTTTCTACATGAACAGAGCCTGAGGGACCTACTCCTTTTATTCCAAAAATGTTATAGGATGTCCGACCTGTAGCAGTGTCCCTTGGAATAAAGTTACCAAATCCAGATTCCAAAATTGCTTGAGCAATGGTTATAGAGGCGTAAATATTATACTTTTCAAAGGCGATCTGAGCCGGTGTACTTACAAGCGAAATGAAATCAGAGCGTTCCATAAAAAAGCACCTCCTTATGACCGGATGTTGGAGTCAAAGGAGGTACTTAAAGTGAGATAAGCACCTCCACTATGTATCATATTGGGAGGGTGCCATTTTGCTTGGACATCTGTTTGAAAAATACAAATTTAAGGCTTGCGTGGCTGAAAATATTGAATTCTGCCGTTGAATAGATGAAGCTCACCTTTTACTTCGCGGGCTAAATAACGACAGTATTCGTTGCCTTTACTTTTATCGTTCTGAGTTGCTGTGTCGGGAATACTAACCTGAATGAATGCCCGCTCCTGATTGTCTTTTAGACGTGTGCCTACGCCAATGATCACATATTTATAAAGATTCTGATCTTTGCCCTTTAAAATGAAAAATGTGTCTTTTCCTTCCGCAGGTTCTTCGATATGATAAGGAAAGGAGGCATCTGTATAGTTCCAATCCAATTGTTGTCCTGTTTTACTGGTTTTATTTCGGTATTTTTGTAAAAATGTTTTGACATCTTCAAGAGTAACCGTGGAGGCGATGGAACCATCTACTAGATATACATAGGCGGATTGCATATTCACGAATCAGTTCACTCCCATATCAAAAATACGAATTTTCTTCCACATTTAGTGTAGCATTACAGTTTAGGCTTCTGCAAGCGGACACAAAATACGGAAAGCAATTGATTATATTTTCTGAAAATAGTACAATGATGAAAATTTATACTTGTAGAGAGACAAAAATCAGTTGGGGGAATGGGAAAATGAAGGATACAGCGGTACGACAGGTGCATGAAGCGTTAAATACATTACGAGCAATCAATGTTGTGAACAAAGACGATTGGGAAAGAGCTGCAAAGGCAGCGAATTTGGATTCATCCGTACAATTAAATATTTTGTGGATCATTTGCTGCTACGAAGGAGTACGTGTTACGCAGATTGCTGATTGGACGTTTTGGCATCCCTCATCTATTGTCATTCATATAAAAAAGCTGATGGAAAAACAATTAGTAAGCATTGAAAAATCCGATATTGATGGAAGGGTTGTTCATGTCTATCCTACAAGCGCAGGTCGTGAGGTTATTGAAAAAAGTAGGAAAAATACACCCAGTCTATTCCGTTTGACTGAGGCTTTAGAAAAATTAAAAGAACGATACTCCGTTGTAGTAGTAGAACTGTTTTTTGAGTGCATGTTATTCCTTGCTCAAACCTTGCACGGTGAAGATAAGGTCAAATGGATTCAGGAAGGAGAAGAGCGTTTTCCTGAGAATCAAAGCTCTGCCGGATGAATATCCTCTGTAATAAGTACGGGATATAAAGATAAAAGTTTCAAATGATGTAAAAAAGGTTACATTTGAATGTGCAGCTTTTTTACATGTAAGAAATGGGCTTGATCGACAGGAATTTTTTTATCTTCTTCTCATATTCTAATTAAGCCATCGTAGGGCTTATGACTAGTCTGGATGAAGAGATAAAAAATCATACAAGATGGGAGGGTATCGCGATGGAAGCAATGGAATTGTTGTATGACGTGAACGAAGATGCCAAGGTTCGCTTTTTGGGCTATACAACCGACACGACACGTTATGATTTTGGAATCGTGTATACACATCGTTTTTTCGGGAAACCATTGGTGGTATGTATGCAGACAGGGCAATCAACGTTACTAAGTTCAGAAGACACAATAAATCCTAAACATTTGCAACAAATCTTTAAATTGACCTGTCTTACCCAAGCAAAGGAGCTCTCTCAATTCTTTCGTGATAACTTACCATCCATGCCTTTTCAGGATCAATACTAGCTTAGATACAGTTAATAACTGGAAATATGACAGCCCCCTTCATTCCTTGAAGGGGGCTGTTTCTTTAGATGAATAAGATGACTTTACCATAATTGTGACATACTAATTTAGGGTGTTTTAGTTATTTGGAATGAGTTTATAAAGAAAACGGATGATGGAAGTTGTGTTTATTAGCCTATTGACAGTTAAAGTATGTCGTATTAAGATTAATGTAACACATTTATGCAACTAATGTGACATATTAATTTGATTCACTTTATTTTGTGAGTACACTTATTTCATAGGGGGCTTATCATGACGACAATCGTTTGTCAGAAATGCGGAGACATCATTGAACATTTAGAATCACCACAGGTGAAAACGCTTTATGGTTTATGTGACTGCCCGTGCCATCAGCATGATAACGAACATGAATAGATTTTGAAGATGTATTTTCGAATATATCAATTTCTTTGATTATTCAGCACACTCTTTATGAGTGTGTTTTTTGCTTTTTCATTCCCTCTTTCAAAGATTTTTATTTACTTCTCCATTTAATTGATAAATAATAAGAAGGATAGAGATAATGGAAATATTTTGTCGAGAGGAGTTACAGTATGAGGAAGAAGAGCTTTCAGCGATGGATAGCTGTTTTTGCCATGGCGACGACATTAATTAGTAGTGTGAACCCCGTTTTCGCAGCTAATTATGATGAAGAAAAAATTTCAGTAAATGGTGATACTACAGCCACTGCCTATGGTATGGACTTTGATGGGGATTATGCTGTTTGGGTAGAGGAATCTGGTAAGAATTATGCCGTTGTGCTTTATGATGTAGATGATGAAAGTATAGCGAAGAAAATTTCTAGCAATAGTTCTAAGAAAGTAGCTCCACGTATTGAAGGAAACACGGTAGTGTGGGCTCAAGAAGAGAAAAATGGCTATGAATTATATGCGTACGATCTGAAAAAGAATAAAGAACGCGTTCTTACAAACCAGCATGCAAGAGTAACTGATCCAGAAGAGATTGCCTTTAAGGATGGAGTTGTAGTCTGGAAAGACAAGCGCGATGGTGGAACAAATATTTATGCGCTTGAAGTAAGAAATGACAAGGAATATCGCATATCTACAGGCGGAAAAGCAAGCCATCCTTCCATTTATGATGACCAAATTGTTTGGCAGGATGAGCGTAATGGAAGAGCCGAATTGTACCAAAATAAATTAGGTTCTTCTAAAGAATTTAAAACGTACTGGGGAAAAGCTAAAACAGCAAAACCGATCATTTCTGATGATGACATCGTTTACTTGAACGAATCAAGCGGTAATATCGAAAAAACACAAGTAGAGAGTAGTAAAAGCAAGGTGCTCACTCACGAAAAAGGAGACGAAGAGCTGTTTGATTTTAACGGACGTTATCTGGTATATGGATCAGGCAGCACATTGTATTATTTAGATACAAACAAAGATGATTTGGTTAAAATCAACAATGATTTCAATCGTAAATTGCCTCCTGTGATGAGTGGACGTTACGTGCTTTATGCTACTGGTAAAACGAATAATTTGACATTGAAATTGTTTGATACGAAAAAAGAGAAGAGCCAAACGCTGGGTAAGGACGAAAACATAAAAAATATGGCTTCGCCGGCAGCTAGCAAAAACTATGTAGCTTTCGTGAAGGAAGGCAAAAGAGAGTCTCGCGTAATGCTGTATAATGTAAAAGATCGCAAAACGATTACGATCTCTCCAGAAAAACACGAAGCTGAGCATCCAGTGGTAAGTGATTCTTATGTCGTTTACTACGATAATGATGATAGGGCGTTGGTGTCTTACGATATTGAAACGGGAGAATCAACTAAAATTACGACGAAGAAAACCGACGTTGTAGAAGGATTGTATGCTATTTATAAAGACCATCTTGTTTGGGTGAGCGGTGGAAAGCGTTCGAATACTGTTAACCTAACGAATTTGAAAAAGAATAAAACTTCTGAGCTTCATGATTCCAAACTTGGCGTTCGCAGTGTAGCTATCAATAATCAGGCTGTGGCATTAATTGATGGAGAGGACGATCGTTACCAAGACATTGTCATTTACGATTATGTAGACGGCGGCCGCATTATGAAGGAAGAAGCGGAAAGTGCTAAAGGAATCGGGCTTGGCGACAAATTTGCAGCTTGGTCTGCTTACAATAGCGACACAAAGAGCAAGGACATTTTCATATATTCCTTTAAACTGAATCGTACGGATCTTCTATATGAAGAAGAAGGCGATCAAGAAAATCCAATCGTTTCAAATAATGTCATTTTCTATGAGACTGAAGTAGAAAAAGGCGGAGACGCAGTAGATAAATATGTCATGTATGACAGGGATAAACACCGTTTTAGATCTCCGTTTGGCAGTGACGCTGATCCATCTGAGATCGCAATTGGCGGCAATCGTTTAGTATGGTTGGATGACCGTGATGATGAGGAAGGTCTCTATACATCTGTACTTGGTTCTAGTGATGACGACGATGACGACGATGATGATGATTATGATTATTTTTACGGCGAAGATGAAGATTAATACGAAACTGAAAAAGGCTGGTAGGATATGATATCCTATCAGCCTTTTTATCTAGTACATCAAATTTATCATTGAAACTAAAACATTTTACCGAAAAAATATAGAAAGAAAATGCCGAACCCATCTAACAGGGTTAGCCACAGCAAAAGTGATAGCGGCGGAGAAAAATGCTGCGTTTTCATTTCGCCAATATAATGATTGGCCATTAAGATGTTGGAGAAGAGGACAAGTAAGATATTGGGAGTTACCATCAGTAAACTTGGAAAATGTAATCCTTTTGCAATTAGGTTAACTAACGAGGCAGCAAGCAGTACGGTAACCCCATATACGACAGTCTCCAAACTAATCTGGATTAGCCAACGCAGACTTATTTTTTTATAGCCTATCAGGTAGGTGGTTCCAAATAAAAGAATCCAACTACAACTAGCGGATATGATGACCCAGTACGCACCGAGATCAAATGACCAATGTTCAAAATGTAAACTGAGACTAGCTCCATATAAGGCAGAGCCGCCTATAGCAAGGATAAGATATCCAATCCATAACAGGTAGGAATAGGGATTCGTGGTGGTGGATGTGGTAGTAGTGTTCATGTCATTTCTCCTTTTCTCAGGCGACGTAGGGCGTATCTTATGTATGATCTATCTATTTACTATACGTCATAGAGTCTAGAAAAGTTTCGAAGTTTATCAGATGATTGTCAAAAAAGCCCTCTCCTTTTCAATAGTAGCAAGGAGAGGACTTTTCTATTTGTTATTCATGTATGGCCGCTTGGCGTTTTACAACCTTGATGGTTTGAATGGTTTCATCCTCAGGACCCTGAACAGGTAAACCTACACGAAGGTTTTCTTTGATGTAATGAATGTTATCTGCTGTAATAACCTCTCCTGGGAATAAAATTGGAATTCCAGGAGGATACACCATGATAAATTCCGTAATAATACGGCCTTCTGCGTGTTCCAGAGGTACAATTTCCGTTTCTGCATAAAAAGCATCACGAGGAGACAGAGAGATAACTGGAATTTCAGGAAGTGAAATTTCAATTAAATCACTTGGCTGTGCATGAGCAAATTCAACCGCTAAATGCTGTAGGGCAGCTACTAGTGTACCGATCGTTTCTTCTGTATCCCCTGCTGTTACAAAGCAAAGAATGTTATAGAGGTCACTCATCTCAACCTCAATATTATATTTTTCACGCAACCAATTCTCGACTTCCCAACCAGTAATACCGAGATTGCGCACATGAATGAGCAATTTAGTCGGGTCCATTGCGTATTCGGCTGGCATACCGAGTATTTCCTTTCCTACACAACGTAGTCGAGGAATTTTGTTAATCGCATCTCTAGCAGTGTTAGCTAGACGAATGGAGTTTTCTATCATTTGTTTTCCATGTATAGCCAAGTGCTGTCTAGCCATATCTAGAGAAGCCAGTAGAATGTAAGAAGTAGAAGTGGTTGTTAGCATGCTCAGAATGGTTTTCACTCTGTCAACGTCTACAAGCCCTTCTCTTACGTTTAAAATTGAGCTTTGGGTAAGAGAGCCTCCCAGCTTGTGAACGCTGGTAGCAGCCATATCTGCACCTGCCTGCATGGCGGATAATGGCATATCATCATGAAAATGTATATGAACGCCATGAGCTTCGTCTACCAAAACAGGGATGTTATACTCATGGGCTATTTCTACGATTTGTTGTAAATCTCCTGCGATACCAAAGTAAGTTGGATTGATGACTAATAGAGCAGCCGCATCAGGATGTGCAGCTAGTGCTTTTTGCACCGCTTTTGGCGTAATACCATGAGCAATCCCTAGCTGTTCATCCATGATTGGATGGATAAAGACTGGAATGGCACCAGCAAAAATAATGGCAGCCGTTACAGATTTATGCACATTTCGAGGCAAAATAATTTTGTCTCCAGGATTGCAAGTCGCCATGATCATGGCCATGATCGCACCGCTTGTCCCTTGTACAGAGAAAAAGGTATGATCCGCACCAAAGGCTTCTGCTGCCAAATCCTGTGCCTCTTTAATCATTGCTTTAGGATGGTGCAAGTCATCCAGTGGGGCGATATTGATTAAATCAATCGATAACGCGTTCTCTCCAATGAATTCTCGGAACGTAGGATTCATTCCCGTTCCTTTTTTGTGGCCTGGAATATGAAATTGAATGGGATTCCTCTCTTTATGTGCCACCAATCCGCTAAATAAGGGGGTTTTATCCTGTTTCATTATCGTATCGCCTCACTTTATTTTATAATTGTTTGAAAAACAACAAAATTGAGTATAGCAAATTAGGGGGGGAAAGCAAGTATTTTTTTTGCTTAATCCCTGTAGTGGCAGGATTTATCCCTTTATAAGCAGAAAGTTTAAGAATAAAGAAAGGAGGGATTTAAAATGAACACCAGAATTACCTCATTACTTAATATAGTATATCCCATTGTACAAGGAGGATTAGCACATCTGGCGTATGCTGAATTAGCAGCCGCAGTTTCTGAGGCAGGAGGATTAGGGCAGATAACAGCTATGTCACTTCCTTCGCCAGACGCTTTACGGACTGAGATTCAAAAGGTGCGCTCGTTAACAGCAAAGCCTGTTGGCGTTAACTTTGCTATTGGTCAACATGATCGGCCATTTGAAGAAATGTTGGATGTGGCTATAGAAGAAGGGATTGGCGTTATCAGTATTACAGGAGGAAACCCTGAGCCGTTAATTCGCCGAACGGATGGACATGATATGAAACGCTTGGTGCTTGTGTCAACGGTCAGACAGGCACAAAAAGCGGAAACCGCTGGGGCTGACGCGGTAATGGCAGTTGGGCAGGAGGGAGGGGGACATTTAGGACGGGATGATATTGGAACCCTTGTACTTGTTCCGCGTGTTGTTGATTCGGTCAGTATTCCTGTACTTGCAAGTGGTGGAATTGGTGATGGGCGTGGATTTTTGGCAGCGCTTGCATTAGGAGCAGAGGGTGTGGAGATGGGGACTAGGTTTATAGCTACAAAGGAGTGTCTCCATGCACATGCTGCCTACAAGCAGGCACTTATTCAGGCTACAGAGCATGATACCACTGTTATTAAACGTTCTTTAGGTACTCCTGCGCGTGTGATAAATACAAAAGGCTCTGCGTATATTTCTGAACTAGAAAAACAAGGCGTAGGATATGAAGGCTTGCGAGAATATATTAGTGGTCGAAACAATCTTCGTTTTATTTACGAGGGGGATGCAGAGCATGGGTTTGGTTGGGCAGGACAAGTGGTCGGCTTAATCCAGGATGTTCCTAGTGTTCAGGAATTGTTCGATCGAATAATGGGGGATGTCAATGCATTTCAAGCAAATATGCAAAAAATATTTCAAGGGAAGCAACAGCGATGTTGTTAATCTTTTATTAAAAAGAAGAACAGGTTCTTTACAATAACATGAAAAAGGACCTGTTCTTTTGCATATAGATAGTAGAAAGCATCTTGAATTCCTAGCAAAGGCTTCTATTCATGGCGATTTAACATGTACAAACGAGTAAGGACTTGGAATGTTTCCTCTAGGCGAGCTATTAGCAAGTCACCATCTCTTAGAATAGGGTCATCCTTATCAATTGTGATCCCACAAAGAATTTCAGCTTTTTTTACCGTCTGTAGGCGCTGAATAAGCTGCAATAGTCCTTCCTCACCTAACTCATTTTGTGAAGTACTGTGTGGCTGCATGTGATCCGGTGACCAATGAAAGTGTCCTGGCACAAGGGACATGATTTTTTTCAAATGCTTTTCCATGTTATGGCCGATTTCCTGTTTAAACGGAGACTCATAAATAAGGGCATACCAAACAAACAGATGAGTGCCCCACAATCCAATTTGGAAATGAGGATGTTTTTTGTATCCGCGCTTGTCATTTGCCCAAGCTACCCATGTATCCTTAGGTGGATTAACTGTACGCCGCGCATGCTTAGCGACATGGTAAAACATTTCATCTCCTAATGCTAGTCCAAGGTGAGGAGCAAAATGTTCTCCCAGAAAGGTTAATTTGGGCCGAATTCGATCTTTGATTCCTTCCATTCTTTCGTCTAAACCTTCAATGGAAAATACCTCAAAATCCTCAGAGTGAAATCCAGAAAAAGTAGTCATATGTAAAACTCCTTTCAATTGAGTGCACGATTTGTTCTACGTATTTGCAAATGCCTCTTTCCTTTCTCACAAAACAAAAAGGGCGTAAGAGCCGTGAAGAAAGCGAATCTCTCTCCATATGATATCATACCACACTGATAAGCAGACTATCGGGGACCTTCCCGAAATGTAACTAATTTGGTTTCTTTAACAAAAAACGGGGTAAGTAAGAAATAAAACAGCATTCCTATTCGTATCCAATAGAAAGGAAATAAATGCCATCTCTCGCTGGTTTTCTTTAAAAAGACAAAAATACGTGAATGGGAGTGTAACAAAAATAGTTGAACAGTAATAGGATATACAACCCATTCCCAAGGGCTTATTTATAATCTGATTATTCAGTATATTTTTAGGGGATGAAGTGTATGAAAAAAACCTATAACGAGTTAGAGTACAGCAATATCATTGTCTGGTTTGACCGAACTACCTTCCTTTCATTATTGGATACGCTTCATCAGAATGGATTATCTGTCAGAGTCAAAGAAGCAACTCATTCAATTCGGATGGATATTACAGCAGCTAGTGGCGGACATCAGCTCGTTTTAGTTAAAAGCGGAGAACGTTACAAGCTGGAGGAATATCATTATGCTGTTCGGGACATCAGGTTAGCGATGATATTGTATCAATTTATTGAACAGGCAAAAGGGCATGCAGTGGTCAAAATCATTAACGAGCACCAAATCCTAGTAAAAAACATCAGATACGGTGAAGCTGTACGAATTGTTAAGATTAAAGGAGCTGAGAAAAAAGTGATCTATGAAAAAGCATGTAATGTGACCATGGACCAAGTGATTGCTGCCCTGAAAAGAAGAGATGCCGAAGAAAGAATTCCTGTATTACGTCTAGAGCTTGACTATGAATTAGCAACCCTATACGATGCCATGCAAAGCAGAAATAAGGAGCAGATGCAACGTTCAAAGGCACAATTAAGATTACTGCGTAAGGAAATGTTATTACTGGAAGTATAGCTGAAATCATGATGGAATGGGCAGGGTGAGAATGAACCTTCAAGACACGGCGTTTAGATGAAAAACGGCTTCTTCGTTAGGAAGAGAGGCCGTTTTTCTTGTTATGGAGCATAAAATGTGTAACTTTTTTACTGGAAACCGTTTCAAGCAATTGATCTCTTAATGGCTTGGCGGTAAAATGGGATAATATGAAGTTGGCCGAGAAAGGAAGTATTTCTATGCAGCAAGTTTTACTGGCGATTCAGTCACCGTATGTTCTTCTGGGATTATGCGGATTTACAGTGCTGAGCCTCGTGTATATTATCGTCTTACATACTAAAATCAATCGTTTACGAAAAAGAATGAATCGCTTCTTTGTTCGAGGCGAGGGGGACAACCTAGAAGAAATAGTAAATGGCTTGCTTGTAGATATGGATGCATGGGAAGGAAAGCTCAGTGATCAGCAATTTGTAGTAAATCGATTGTCTCAAAAAATGGCGACACAAGCGGGGAGTATTGCGGTGCATCGGTACAATGCCTTTGGAGAAATGGGAAGTGATTTAAGTTTTTCCTTGGCATTTTTGGATGAACAACAAAACGGGGTAGTGATTACCAGTATTTATGGTCGAGAAGAATCACGGACGTATGCGAAGCCGATTGAAAAAGGAACATCTGTTTACCATTTATCAGAAGAAGAGCTGATGGTAATTAAAAAAGCGATGACTTCTTCTGTGTCCGTTCTATAAATTGTATAAATCTGCGAGATAGTGATAATATAGGAGGTTTTTCCATAAAAACGTATGTAAACCCTCTAAATCGCTGTTTTCTTTAGAATCCTGTGTTTATTAGGCAGGATTTTTATTTTTGTTTTGTGTATAATAAAGAATAGAGAAGTGTATAAAGATAAAAGTAGGTGATCCGCCTTCATTACCCATTTTGAGTTTAAACTCACGGGGCGGCAAGGTCAGGTTCTACAGCGATCTTTTGTGGATACTTAGCTCCCTTTTCCGCATTACCAGTCAACCAACCAGATACACATACGTAGCCGATTGGTATTTAGGAAAAACAATGAATTGGGGAGATTTGTATGGCACAGCGTTTAGCTACAAATTACGCAAACGCCTTTTTTACCATGACAGAGCAGGAATTAAATCAATTTGTTCAACTCTTTGCAAAGGAAAGAGTTCTCTTAATGGAACAGATATTTGAAAATGGGGATCGTGACATCGTCATTGTGGATGGTAGTTCCGAAATACATCTTGCCTTCCAGAAATTTGAAAACCACTTTATTTGCGACAGTTCCTATACAATCAAAGATATCAGTCTTGCCAACGTGATGCGAAAAGCTATGAAAGCCTTCAGGGGTCACGCTGTTGTGCACCGAATTTACGAAAACTTCACGATTATTTATCATTATGACGAAGGTTCAGTGACAAAGATTGAAGAAGTAAATGACACCGAAGAATCCATCATCTTTGAGCAGGACGGCGCAAACTACGCCAAGGAATTGCAACATCTATATGCACAAACGTCTAGTGAACAAGAAATTACCAAGTTGCGCGAAGAGACGGATCGTCTCCTTGACCTTCGTAATTGGGTAGGGATACACAAGCCAGACACGGTTTCAGTAATTGATCAAAAGTTATCTGCTGTTTCACATCGTTTGTTTGTACTAGAAGCATAAAAGTAAATCAAAAAAAGGGCACTGCTGGTGCCCATTTTTTGTATAAAATGTTCGCTGCTATTGCCAATTAGCTTCGTTAGTTCAGGTTTTTTAATATTTGTTTGGGATTATTTGTGAAAAAATTTGGTATTTCCAGAAATTTATTTTTAAAAAAGTATTGTATTTTTCTCAGAACCATGATAATTTAAATCTCGTTGGAAAAACTAGATTAGGAACCAGGATTCACTTCAAAGGGTGGACCAAAGACCCGCCCCCGTTAGTGAATGACGCAGGTCCTAGCG